>SXRC01000068.1 GCA_005793655.1 Actinomycetota bacterium | reverse complement strand
TAAGTTCATCGTGTTTGATTTCTTTGACACTAATTTTTATTTCCTGGATTTGTGCTGTACCTACTTGTGGCAGAGATTTAATTCGCTCTTTTAATGCTCGGATTTCCAATTTCTCAAAGAAAGCACTCATTAAATTAACATCAAAGCCCTGCCAATCAAGCTCTTCTATCGAATCGAGAATCTTCAAATCATCCAAAAGATTCGTGAGCTCTCGATTTAGCTTTACTGCTGCAATGTTCTCCCTTAGTGACTGACCAACCTTGCCAGTAATTTCGTGAGCATTTTCAATAAGTTTTTCAAGTGACCCATAATCACTGATCCATTTGGTAGCCGTCTTCTCCCCAACTCCTGGAACAGATGGCAAATTATCACTCGGGTCTCCACGCAAAGCTGCGAAATCTGGATATTGCTGTGGCGTTAGACCATATTTTTCTTTCACTGCATCCGGAGTCATCCGAGCCATTTCCGTAACACCTTTCTTAGGATACAAAACAGTTGTTTTGCCGTTCACCAACTGAAAGGAATCACGGTCCCCAGTGCAAATTAATACCTCATACTCTGATTTCTCCGCAGATTTTGTGAAAGTGGCAATGATGTCATCAGCCTCATACCCCTCCAGTTGATATTGTTTTATGCCAAAGCAAGTAACCATCTCATTAATGTGAGACATCTGAGAACGAAATTCATCGGGCGTGCTTGCTCTATTTGCTTTGTACTCAGGAAATTTTTCACTCCGAAATGTTTTTCGAGAAACATCAAAAGCTACAGCGATATGTGTCGGTTTCTCTTCCTTGATTAAATTAATCAACATCGAAGCAAAGCCATATATTGCATTGGTTGGTTGCCCACTAGAGGTTTTAAAATTCTCTACAGGTAAGGCATAAAATGCTCGATATGCCATGGAATGCCCATCTACTAGCAGTAAACGCTTCTGGGTGGCACTCATAATGAGATTCTAATTGGCATTACAGGTTAAACTTACGATCATGACCGATTATTTAGAAGAGATTCGCAAACGTCCTCCTAGCGCGTTAGATAAGAAAATGGGGATTAAAATTATTGAGGCATCTCCACAGCGCATGGTTGGCACCATGCCAGTTGAGGGAAATACTCAACCAATTGGATTGTTGCATGGCGGTGCAAATGTAGTTCTTGCTGAAACCTTGGGATCAGTGGGTACCCATTTACATGCTGGTCCAAATCGGAAAGTAGTTGGAGTTGAGATAAACGCAACTCATCATAAATCTGCTACAAGTGGGATAGTAACCGCAGTTGCCACAGCTGTTACATTGGGAAAAACTCTTTGCTGTTATGAAGTTGAAATTACCAACGAAAAGGGCGAGAGAACTTGTAGCGCACGAATTACTTGTCTGATATTAGCTGAACGCTGATCTACCGATCTGGTGCTGACTCCGGTGAAATTATCGCCTGAGCAACTTGTTTCATAGAAATTCTACGATCCATAGCAGTTTTTTGAATCCAGTTAAAACTCTCCGGTTCTGAAAGATTCATTGCCTTCATTAAAATGCCCTTTGCCCGATCAATTATTTTTCGAGTTTCCAATCGTTCATATAGATCTGCAACCTCTGCCTCTAAAGATTTCATCTGTCTGTGGCGACTGATCGCTATTTCTATCGCAGGCACTAAATCACCAATCGAAAATGGTTTAACTACATAGGCCATCACTCCAGCATCACGTGCTCGCTCAACTAACTCGCGTTGACTAAATGCTGTCAGCATTAAGACTGGCGAAATAGAAATTATCTGTTCAGCAGCGGTAATGCCATCAACCTCTGGCATTTTTACATCCAAGATAGCCAAGTCTGGTTGATACTTTTTAGCCATTTCTATAGCAACCGCACCATTTTCAGCTTGAGCAACTACCTCATATCCAGCATCAGTGAGCATCTCAACTAAATCAAGCCGAATGATAGTTTCATCTTCGGCCACAAGTATCTTAATTTTTTGACTATTTGTATTCATGTGCCTCGAGTCGGATTCGAACCGACACTATACGGTTTTTGAGACCGTCCTCTCTACCGTTGGAGTACCGAGGCGAAAAGAGAGTCGTAGTTTATATCCGATATCTTTTTATACTAAATTACTTGCGATAAGCAGCGGCAACACCACCTACTGCGTCACCAATTTTATGAACTCGCATAGCATTTATAGATCCAGGAATTCCAGGTGGCGAACCCGCAACGATCAATACTAGATCACCAATTTTAACTCGCTTGGATTCAATCAAAATACTATCTACCTGCATAACCATCTCATCAGTGTGGTTTACTACTTTGGTTAGCATCGATTCCACGCCCCACGAGAGAGCTAATCGATTGTAGGTTCCAGTCTCTGGAGTTAATGCCAACATAGGAATTGGTGAACGAAGTCTAGACATACGTCTTGCCGAATCTCCACTTTGCGTGAATGCAACCAAAAATTTTGCACCAACAGTAGAACCAACCTCAGTGGCAGCTTTTGTAATTGCCCCACCTTTAGTTGCAGGTGAATGTTTCAATGGTGGGATTTGATCAAGAGCAACCTCTTCGGTACGTTCAATAATTCTGGCCATAATTTTTACAGATTCGATTGGAAAACTTCCGATACTTGTTTCACCTGAGAGCATCAAGGCATCAGCACCATCTAATACCGCATTTGCACAATCTGTTGCTTCTGCGCGAGTTGGCTGTGAATTAACAATCATTGAATCGAGCATTTGGGTAGCAACAATTACTGGTTTAGCTGATTCCCGAGCCAGGGTAATACAACTCTTCTGAACCATGGGAACATCTTCTATTGGCAATTCAACACCGAGATCACCCCGTGCAACCATAATTCCATCAAATGCATCAACGATTTCTTGTAGGGCAGCAACTGCTTGTGGCTTTTCAATCTTTGCAATTACAGGAATGCGCAATCCTAATTCATCCATGATTTTATGGACATCCTTTAAATCTGCAGCACTTCTGACAAATGAAAGCGCTATGAAATCAACTTGGGCTTTAATCGCCCACTTTAAATCGGTTATATCTTTTTCCGAAAGAGCCGGTACTGATACTGCAACTCCAGGTAGATTTAACCCCTTATTACTACTTACTGAACCTGCATGAATTACTTTGGTTACAACCTCCGTTCCAGCAACCTCAACAACCTCGACGGTGACTTTCCCATCATCAATTAGTATCAAATCACCCACCCGGCAATCACCAGGTAATCCTTTATACGTTGTACTAGCTCGCTCTTTAGATCCGTCGACATTCTGAGTTGTAATTATAAATTTCTCACCCTTACTAATTTCATATGGACCCTTTGAAAATTTACCCAACCGAACCTTTGGTCCCTGTAGATCAGCTATAACTGCAACTGCTTTATTAGCTTTCTTTGCTACCTCTCTGACAATATTTAATCTTGCTTGATGTTCACTGTGTTCACCGTGAGAGAGATTTAGCCGTGCCATGTTCATACCGGCCTCTACCAATTCCGTAATCTTGGCTACTGATTCAACAGCCGGTCCTAGTGTGCAAACTATTTTGGCGCGGCGCATAGATATGACTTTAAACCATTAATGGTCTTGCAGTTGGCTCCAGCGGGAATGGAAGTTGCGTGTGTCCAGTTAAATACCGATCGACAGCTGCAGCAGCACTTCTGCCTTCAGCAATAGCCCAGACAATTAGTGACTGCCCTCTGCCAGCATCTCCACATACATAAACACCTTCGGAGGTAGTTGCATAATCATCATCGCGCTTAATATTTCCCCGATCATCAATTTCAACCTCTAATTGGCTCAATAATTCACTTTTTTCTGGTCCAGTAAATCCCAATGCTAGAAGTACGAGTTGGGCTGGAATTTCTTTTTCACTATCAGGCACTGATTCAAATTTGCCATCTACAAACCTAGTCTCAACAAGTTTCAAAGCCCGCAGATTTCCATCACTATCTTTTAGGAATTCTTGAGTTGAAACTGCATACATACGATCACCAGCTTCCTCATGAGCGCTGCTTACCCGATAAACCATTGGATATGTTGGCCACGGTTGATTACTTGGTCGTTCATTTTCAGGTCGAGCCATAATTTCAAGCTGTGTCACCGATTTAGCACCTTGTCTGATGGCAGTTCCCAAACAATCAGCGCCAGTATCTCCGCCACCAAGGATTACCACATCCTTGCCAGCTGCATTAATTGCGGGCTCTGAATCCAATTCATTAAGCGCCTGTTTATTCCCCCAAGGCAAATACTCCATAGCTTGATAAACCCCTTTTGCATCACGACCACTTATCGATAGATCTCGCCAATTTGTTGCACCTATTGCCACGACAACAGCATCGTATTTAGTACGCAAAGCTGATCCAGTGATCTCTTTACCAACGTTTATGCCAGTTCTAAATCTTGTGCCCTCTTGTTGCATTTGATAAAGCCTTCGATCAATGATCGATTTTTCCATTTTGAACTCTGGAATTCCATACCGAAGCAATCCACCAATTTTATCTGCTCGCTCATATACAACAACTGTATGTCCAGCCCGGGTGAGCTGTTGCGCAGCAGCAAGACCTGCTGGTCCAGATCCAACAACTGCAACTGTTCTACCAGATAATCGATCTGGAATTAATGGCACAACTCGTTTCTCTAAGAAGGCTTCTTCAATAGTTCGTAGCTCTACCTGTTTAATGGTTACCGCTTCAGCATTGATGGCAACTACGCAGGCTGTTTCGCAAGGTGCCGGACACAATCTTCCAGTGAACTCAGGAAAATTATTAGTTGCATGCAATCTTTCTATTGCCTCCACCTTTTCACCACGCCAAATTAAATCATTCCACTCTGGGATTAAATTACCGAGCGGGCAACCTTGGTGGCAGAATGGGACTCCGCAATCCATGCATCTACCAGCTTGCTTTTGCAAAGCAGAAAAATCTTGATCCTGATAAACCTCTTTCCAGTCCTTAATCCGAACATCAACTGGTCTGCGTTTTGGAAGTTCACGTGGCGTATTTATAAATCCTTTTGGATCAGCCATTTATCACCGCCATTACTGCATCCTCTACTGGCAATCCTTCACGTTGAGCCTTAGCCATTAAATCTAAAACTCTTGCATAATCCCTTGGCATTACAAGGGTAATTCGGTTTTTGCTATTAGACCAGTCATTTAATACCTCACTAGCAACCTCAGAGCCAGTTTCAATAAAGAATTTCGAAATCGATTCCTTGACAAACTGTTCTTGATTTACAGGCAGTGCAAGTAAATCAACCATTTCAGTATTAACTAGAGCAGGGTCAATATCCAGGATAAATGCCATTCCACCAGACATGCCTGCTGCAAAATTGCGACCGGTGACTCCTAAAACAATTACAGCACCACCAGTCATATATTCGCAGCCGTGATCACCAACCCCTTCGACTACAGCTAAAGCGCCAGAATTTCGCACACAGAATCTTTCGCCAACAAGCCCCGAGATCAAAATTTCACCTGATGTTCCACCGTACCCAATTACATTGCCAGCAATTACATTCTTGTTGGATTTCAATTTTGACTTTTCATCTGGGCGAATAATTACTCGTCCCCCTGATAAGCCCTTTGCTACATAATCATTGCTATCACCGTAAAGTCTTAGCGTTAACCCAGATGGAATAAAGGCACCAAATGATTGGCCAGCTGAACCATGAAAAGTAATATCAATGGTGTCAGTTGGTAATCCCTTCCCACCGTATTTCCGGGTTATTTCAGTTCCAAGCATCGTGCCAACAGTTCGATTAACATTTCTAACTGGCATCTGCAACCTTACAGAATTACCCGCTGTCAAAGCTTCTTTGGAAAGCATGATTAATTCATTATCCAAGGCTGCTACTAATCCATGATCTTGTTTAATAACATTCCTTCGAGGTGAATTACTAGTTGGTGCAACAAGAATCGGCGAAAGATCTAAACCTTTTGCCTTCCAATGATCAAACGCTGCTCTCGTATCTAATAATTCAACCTGCCCAATAGCTTCCTCCAGTTTTGCGAACCCGAGTTCAGCCAACAATTGCCTTACCTCTTCAGCAATGTACTCAAAAAAAGTCTCTACAAATTCAGGCTTACCCGTGAATTTTTTCCTTAACTCTGGATTTTGTGTTGCAACCCCAACTGGACAAGTATCCAAATGGCATACCCGCATCATCACGCAGCCAGAAACAACTAGTGGAGCAGTAGCGAAGCCAAACTCTTCCGCACCCAATAACGCTGCAACTACTACATCTCGCCCAGTTTTCATTTGACCATCTACTTGCACAACGATTCGATCCCTTAGGCCATTTAACATCAGAGTCTGTTGTGTTTCTGCCAGCCCTAACTCCCAAGGCGCACCGGCATGCTTTAAAGATGTTAATGGCGAGGCACCTGTGCCACCATCATGGCCAGAGATTAAAACTACATCTGCATGTGCTTTGCTGACGCCAGCAGCTACTGTGCCAACTCCAACCTCTGCTACCAATTTCACGTGAATCCGTGCTTGATCATTTGCATTTTTTAAATCGTGGATTAGTTGAGCGAGATCTTCGATGGAATAAATGTCATGGTGGGGCGGTGGTGAAATTAAACCCACACCGGGTGTTGAGTATCTAACTTTTGCTATCCATGGATAAACCTTATTTCCCGGAAGTTGTCCACCTTCACCTGGTTTTGCACCTTGTGCCATCTTTATCTGAATATCATCAGCATTTACTAAATACTCACTGGTCACACCAAATCTGCCGCTAGCAACTTGCTTGATAGCAGAACGACGCAAATCACCATTACTGTCTGCTTTATTTCTAGCAGGATCCTCACCGCCTTCACCGGTATTGGATTTACCACCAATCCGATTCATCGCAATCGCCAAGGTCTCATGAGCCTCTTGCGAAATTGATCCATAAGACATCGCTCCCGTTGCAAATCGTTTCAATATTTCTGATACTGGCTCAACCTCTTCGATAGGTATTGGCTTTCTCATCCCGGTCTTAAAACTAAATAAACCTCTTAGAGTCATTAACCTGCGAGATTGATCATCTACTCTTGCTGTATATCTTTTGAAAACATCAAATCTTTTTGTCCGAGTAGCATGCTGCAGGGTGAAAACAGTCTCCGGATCAAATAAATGTGGTTCACCCTCCCGACGCCACTGATACTCACCACCTATTTGTAGCTTTTTCGACCCAGGAATTTCACCACCGGGTGGATAGGCAATGTGATGGCGCTTAATAGTTTCTTTTGCAAGAATTTCAATACCTACTCCACCCAACCGGGATGTAGTACCAACAAAGTACTCATCAACAACCTCATTTGATAAACCGATAGCCTCAAATATTTGTGCACCTGTATAAGAGGCAATGGTGGAAACACCCATCTTGGACATAACCTTTAAAACACCCTTGCCTAATGATTTAATTAAATGCCGTACTGCTTTTTCTGGTGTGATGTCAGTTATGACTCCTTGCCTCACTAAGTCCTCAGCAGTTTCCATCGCTAGATATGGATTCACTGCAGCAGCACCAAAACCAACTAAGAGCGCAACATGGTGAACTTCTCGGACCTCACCACTTTCAACAACTAAACCAACTTTTGTGCGAGTTTTCTCTCGAATCAAATGATGATGAACAGCGGAGGTTAAGAGCAAAGAAGGAATTGGAGCATTTTCAGCATCACCATCTCGATCAGATAAAACAATAATTCTTGCGCCCTCATCTATTGCCTTTGAAACTTCAGATCTAATCTCTGTGATTCTTTCCGCAAGAGCGTGGCCCCCTCCAGCAATGGGAAACAAACCCTTAACTACGTGGGATACAAATCCTGGTTGATCACCATCAGCATTGACATTAATTATTTTGGCAAGTTCATCATTATCAATAACTGGAAATTGCAATGAAATCTGTTGACATGAAGAGGGTCCTGGATCCAATAAATTATGCTCAGGTCCAATTGAGCCACCCAAGGATGTAACTAGCTCCTCTCGGATTGCATCTAATGGTGGATTAGTTACTTGCGCAAATAGTTGAGCAAAGTAATCAAAAAGTAATCTCGGCTTTTCAGATAGTGCTGCGATAGGTGTATCAGTTCCCATGGAACCCAATGGTTCAGCGCCATTTCGTGCCATTGGTGTAATGATTAATCGAATTTCCTCTTCGGTGTAACCAAAAGCTCTTTGCCTTCTTACAACTGAAGAGTGGGGATAGACAATATGCTCTCGCGCCGGTAGATCACTCAATTTAACCAAACCGGAGTGAAGCCAATCTCCGTATGGCTTTGCCAAAGCTAGAGTTTCTTTAATTTCATCATCTTCAATGATTCGTCCCTGCTCAATATCAACTAGAAACATCTTTCCTGGCTGTAATCTGCCCTTTCTAACAACTTCCTCAGGCTTGAAATCTAATACGCCAACCTCACTAGCAAGTACAACCAGCCCATCATCAGTGACCCAAAATCTTGAAGGTCGCAAACCATTTCTATCTAATACCGCACCAATTTGGCGACCATCTGTGAATGTCACACAAGCTGGTCCATCCCATGGCTCCATCAGTGCTGAGTGAAATGCATAAAAATCCTTCCGAACTTGCGGCATCGTGGTGTGATTTTCCCAAGCCTCGGGAATCATCATCAATATTGAATGCGGTAGAGATCTGCCACCTAAATATAAAAGCTCTAGAACTTCATCAAATGAAGCCGAGTCACTTCCAGAATCATTTACGATTGGAAATAGTCTTTTAAGGTCGCCAGGTATTAGATCACTCTCTAATAATGTTTCTCTGGCCCGCATCCAATTACGATTTCCTTTCACAGTATTAATCTCACCATTGTGAGCGATATATCGATACGGATGAGCAAGTGGCCAAGAGGGAAAAGTATTAGTGGAAAATCTTGAATGGACCAAAGCAAATGGTGACTCAACTAGTGGATTAGAAAGATCTGGGAAAAACTCTTCTAACTGGCCAGTAGTCAACATACCTTTATAGACAATTGTTCGGCTGGAAAGAGAGGAAATATAGATTGGTGATGAATGTTCTATTCGCTTGCGTAGGCAGAATGCCAATCGTTCAAGGACAAGATCTTTTTCACCTTTTGCTCCGGCTATAAATACTTGTTTAAACTTAGGCATCACAGATAAGGCTATTTTTCCAATAGATTGAGAATTAATTGGTAAATCTCGCCAGCCAAGAATTTCAATACCCTCTTCACTTGCAATTTTTGAAATTTGGGATTGATAATCAGTAGTACTTGGTTGAACAAAGAAAATACCAGTTGCATATAAACCAATAGGTGGGAGTTCTAGATCGACAGCTGAACGGTAAAACTTGTCTGGAATTTGAATTAAAATTCCGGCACCATCTCCGCTATCTGGTTCAGCCCCAGATGCCCCACGGTGCTCTAAGTTGCGTAACGCAATTAAGGCTTTGCTAACAATCTCATGAGTAGGTAATTTTGTTAAGGTGGCCACCATTGCCACCCCACATGCATCGTGTTCATAGGCAGGGTCATAGAGCCCAATGCCTTTTGGGATGCTGGAAAAAATATTATTGGTTTCCAAGTTATAGGCCGCCCCCAGTAATGGGTCGGGACGACAGTGGCCCAACTTAAATTTAGATTGTTACGAGGGTAATAGTATCAGGCAGGCTAAATTCCAGTAAGTCCAACCAGCCAGCCGATCCCTGCAGTAATTGTTACTCCTAACACTCCTCCTAGAAATATTCTAGAAACCGTTGAAAGCAAAGGAGAGCCTGCAATTTTTGCGCTTATATAACCGGCTGCAATTAAACCAATTGTAGTGAAGGTAAGAATCAATGGAACTTGATTTGCAGTGGCGATTAATGCACCGATTAAAGGAACTAACCCACCGGCTGTGAAAGAAAACGCAGAAGCAGCAGCCGCTTGTACTGGGCGAGCTCTGGTGTGATCGTAGTGACCAAGTTCATCTCTTAAATGTGCGTCTAGCGCATCTTTTTCATGCATGGCACTTGCAACTTGTTTGGCAAGATTTTCAGTTAATCCTCTTTTGACATAAATATCAACTAATTCAGCGAATTCACTTTCTGGATTTTCTGCCAATCCTTTGGCCTCGATCTCCCGATCTGCATTTTCAACATCTAGTTGGGATTTCACTGAAACATATTCACCAACCGCCATCGACATGGCTCCAGCAGCAATGCCGGCTAACCCAGCTGTGATAATAAAATCACTCTTATTCGCCGCAGCAAAAGCTATCATCACACTAGCGGTGGATACTAAGCCATCATTGGAACCTAAAACTGCGGCGCGAAGCCATCCTGCCCGATGTGCGCGATGTTCTAAATTACGGATCTGTACCTCCTCTAGTCCAATATCCAAATACTAACTTGCTACTGGCTTATCTGAGGTATTGCCACCTCTATTGCTGCGATAAAGGTAGATGACCGCCCACATAAAAACAATGATGGATACCCAAATATTTATCCGCAGACCAAAAATGTAATTCGCCTCATCAATT
>SXRC01000067.1 GCA_005793655.1 Actinomycetota bacterium | reverse complement strand
TTTAAAATCTTGCCAATTTTATTTGCCCGCTGAGCTAGATTTTCTCGCTCAATAATCTCAATTGCACCTAAGGCTGCTGCACATGCAACTGGATTTCCACCATATGTGCCACCTAAGCCACTTAAGTGAATTGAATCCATAATCTCAGCACGTCCGGTGACACCAGCAAGTGGCATACCAGCAGCAATTCCTTTGGCGGTGACAATTAAATCTGGCGTAATAGATTCATCCTCACAGGCAAACATATTTCCAGTTCGCCCAAATCCAGTTTGAACCTCATCTGCCACAAAGACAATTCCATTGTCTTTACAGAATTTGGCAAGTCCAGGTAGAAAGCCTTTACACGGAACAATGAATCCACCCTCACCAAGAATAGGTTCTATAACGATACAAGCAACATTACTTGCACCGATCTCTTTTTCAATTTTATGGAGCACCATGGACAAAACAGAACTTTCACAAGGCTTAGTGCATGCATCACATCGATATGCGTATGCCATTGGCATGCGATAAACCTCTGGAGCAAAGGGTCCAAATCCATCTTTGTACGGCATGCTCTTTGCGGTCATTGCCATAGTTAGATTAGTTCTTCCGTGATAGCCATGTTCAAAAACAACAACTGCAGATCGCTTAGTAAATCTGCGAGCAATCTTTACCGCATTTTCAATTGCCTCAGCTCCAGAGTTGAAGAGAGCCGATTTCTTTTTATGAGTACCTGGAGTTAAGCGATTTAAAGCTTCACAAACCTCAACATATCCAGTGTATGGAACAACCATAAAACAGGTATGAGTAAAAGCATCTATTTGGCGTTTAACATTTTCTCTCACCTCTTTTGCAGAGTGACCAACATTTAAGACTGCAATTCCAGCACCTAAATCTAAAATTGAGTTGCCATCAACATCAACAATAATTGCACCCTCAGAGTGATCAATAAAAACTGGAAAAGCTGTACCGAGAGAGGCAGAGACCGCCTCGCCTCTGCGCTTTAATAATTCAGCAGATTTTGGTCCCGGAATAGCGGTAATCAGGTTGCGCTTTTGTGTAACTGGTTTTCTCGCCTCTGAGTACATGCGTAAATACTATCTGAAGGGTGAAAGGGATGGCGCAGTTAAGATAGGTGCATGCGTGATGTAGTGGTCTTGGGGTCAACTGGCTCTATTGGGGTGCAAGCGCTGGAGATCGTGGCAGGCAACCCAGACAAGTTTCGACTTGTTGGTTTAAGTGCGGGGCGAAAAAAGCCTGAGTTATTAATGCAGCAAGCAAAGAAATTTAACGTACCAATAGTTGGCTCTATGGCTCCTGCCCCTAAAACATCTGGCGTGCAGGTTATTGATGGGCCAAACTCATCAGTTGAGATTGCCGCCTTACCTTGTGACATTGTCTTAAATGGTATCAGCGGATCTATTGGTTTAGGGCCAACCTTGTCAGCACTTGCAGTTGGCAACAAGGTGGCGCTAGCAAATAAGGAATCCTTAGTTGCAGGTGGTGATTTAGTAATGAAGTATGGCGCGGATAAATTAATTCCAGTTGATTCAGAGCACTCTGCAATATTTCAAGTGATGCAGGCTGGTAGGTCAAGTGATATAAAAAAACTGATTTTAACTGCAAGTGGTGGACCATTTAGAGATGTAGATGATTTATCCCAAGTATCAGTTGCAGATGCGCTTAATCATCCAACCTGGTCAATGGGTGAGGTGGTAAGTATTAACTCTGCTACTTTATTAAATAAGGGATTAGAGATAATTGAGGCACATTATCTTTTTGGAGTTGATTATGATGATATTGAGGCGGTAATTCATCCACAGTCAGTGGTGCACTCATTAGTTGAGTTTTGCGATGGCTCTACTCTTGCTCAAGCCTCACCACCAAATATGAAGGGACCAATTGCGTATGCATTGGCCTACCCAGAGCGAATAAATAAAGCTTGCGCGCCAATTGATTGGAGTAAGAATCATAATTGGCAGTTTCTTCCGATTGATGATGAAAAGTATCCTGCTATTGCATTAGCAAAATTATGTGGCAAATTAGGCGCAGGTTTGCCTGCAGTATTTAACGCAGCTAATGAGGTTGCAGTGGCAGCCTTTTTAGCAGGACAGATTAAATTCACAGCAATCATTGATATTGTGGAGCAGGTTGCACAGGCATTTGGCAGTAATACACCAACTACAATTAGAGATATTTCCGATGTCAGCGGGATAGAGCAAAGTGCGCGTAGTAAAGCAAGTCAGATTATTAAGGAGCAAATTTAAATGGCGATCATAGGAGTTATAGCATTTGTTGTTGCTCTGCTCTTATCAGTAATGATTCATGAGGCTGGACATTATTTAACTGCAAAAAAATTTGGTATGAAGGTGACCGAGTTCTTTGTTGGCTTTGGCCAAAAAATCTGGTCAACCCAACGTGGTGAAACTGAGTTTGGGGTAAAGGCAATTCCTGCTGGCGGGTACTGCCGCATAGTTGGCATGACTCCCAGGGAGGAATTAAGTGAAGCAGATGCAGATCGTGCCTTTGTTAAAGCTGGTGTTGGTCAACGGCTTATTGTTTTAGGAGCTGGTTCATTTCTGCACTTTGTAATTGGTTTTGTACTTCTTTTGACCTTATTTTCAGCAATTGGTATTACCTCACTGACCAATCAGGTTGAAAGAGTGAGTGAATGTATTCCACAAACTACAACTGAGGTGTGTTCAAATAAATCCATACCATCGCCGGCAAAAAAAGCGGGCATATTAGCTGGTGATGAGATCATAAGTATTAATGGTGTTGAGTACGCCGAGTGGGCCCAGGCGGTGCGGGTTATTAGGCAATCTGCTGGTAAGCAGTTAGATATAACGGTAAACCGCAATGGCGCATTACTAAATATTTTAGTAACTCCAGCATTTAGAGATCTTAATGGTGAAAAAATTGGTGTGTTAGGTGTAGTCAATAAGGTTGGCACCGTAACTTATGGACCAATTA
>SXRC01000066.1 GCA_005793655.1 Actinomycetota bacterium | reverse complement strand
ACGATGCATAAGCGGATCCCAATCTGCAGCAGCAGAGTGATAACCGCCCCAGTATTTTTCTGCATAACCTAAAACCTCTTGCCAAGGAAGATCATCTGGCACCTTGTAGCCAGAGTTTGGATTAGCCATTGCCCAGGCAACGGCTGCATATACCGCACTGGCCACCTGCACAGTGGTTGCTGATTGTTTTGGAATTAATTTTCTAGAATCGTGGATATTAAGTAGGGAGCCAGTCCACCAAGATTTATACGCATGTCCCATCAGTAATACTCCAAGTCGATCATCACCATCAATAATCTCTTCATTCATAATCCGTTGATTTGTTGTTAACTCCCATTGACGCATCTCAAGCTCATGCATCGATGCCACTGCTGCATCGGTAGGGCAGTAGGCGTAGTGAACAGTCGGGCGATAGATCGCCTTATTTGAATCCCAAACAGTTAGATGATCACTGATAGTAAAAGCTTCTCCATGGCGAATTACCATGCCAGTGGTCTCCATGTTGGGCACCCATGATCTAACCCAAGTTTTAGCACCTGGTTGGGCGATACAGATCTGATTTTTTGGTCCATCTAAATGCTGATAAGCATTAGCAGGTAAGGTTTTTTCATGTGTACCCCAACCCATCTCAGCGGGTGCGATACCCTCTTCATAAAATCCCTCAACTGACCAAGTATTAACAAACTCATTAACTAATTTAGGTTTATTTGAAATTTGGGTATCTCGCTCTGCGATATGAATAACCTTTACGCCAAGTTTTTGTGCAAGCAGTGGAAAGCTTTCATCACTCAGCACTTGCTCTACCCCAGCAGCAGCTTTGCCATCTTTTAAGGATTTGGTTGCAATATCAACCAATGCCTTTTTTGTAAGGTGTGAAACTAATCCAGGATTAGCACCATGCTCAACAATTGCAGTTGCACCTTTACCGCCCCAAGTATCAGTTAACTTTCGAAGTTTCATATGGCGCCAGTAAAGTGTGCGCTCAGTTGGATTACGAGTTGCCCCTGCTGCGTATGGTTCCCACTCCTCAACTGAGGTATTTAAATAAATAACACCATGATCATGTGCCCAGCCAATAATGGCATTGGCATCAATATTCCAAGCTAAATCTAAAAGAAAATCCCCAGCTGATAAGTATTTGGATAAAAATTGATCCATATTTTCGCGGGTAAGTTGATCCTGAACATAAACAGCGCCTTTACTAATTGCATCAGCCACTCGGCTGCGATTATCACGCATATCTGCAATTGTTATCTGTTTGGCATCTACTAGGTGTTCAATTAATAGTGGTAGTACACATTGTGATACTGAACCTGCACCTAGGACCAGAACTCGATTTGAAAAGCGTGCTGCCAATTAGGACCTCCACAATTCTTGCTAAAGGATTTAGCCAGTGAAGATTAACCTATTTTTTCAAATTTTCCCTTTTCCCAAAGTACTGGTCCACCACCCTTCACCTTCACCTGGTACATCGCCAAATTTGCCCGACGCAAGGCATCAATCACATCAACAGTTGGATCAATGTTTGCGTAGCCAATACTGACATCAACAACTACGTGCTGAGCGCAGAGTGTGATCGGATAACTTAAGGTGGCTTTAATCGCTAGCGCTAGCTCAAACGCCGCAAGCTGATCAACTTGGGCAATCACACCAAACTCATCACCACCAAGGCGGGCAATTTGGGCGCCATTTGAAATTACTCGGCTAAATCTATTTGCCACCTGCTTTAATAGTTGGTCACCAGCATCATGCCCCAGGCTGTCATTAATCCTTTTAAAGCCATCTAAATCCAGCAAGAATATAAAACCACTTTTTAATTGCCCTAGCTGAAGTAAGAAGTTGCGACGGTTGGAGAGTCCGGTTAATTCATCGGTTCGTGCCAGCACTCGCTCTGTACCAGCTGTGTTTGCCTCACTTAGTGCAAAACTCATTCTGATGAACGCTAACGCAATGGTGATAAATCCTGGAATCAATATAAAGCTGGGAAAATATCCTGGCTTCAAAGCAGCAACTCCCAGTAAACAGCTGCTGGCAATTAATGCAATAGTTGCACTATAGGAGGAGATTTTATCGGAAAACTTTGCCTCACTTGCTGGAAAGCCAAGTGATAAAGAAAGTAGTAACAATCCAAATATCCAGCCATCATCTGTTATTGATCCAAAAGTGTAGGAGCCATTAAATGAGGACCAAATAAAAAATAGATCTGACAAGGCAAATGATAAAAGTCCAGTTGCGATCAAAAGGGAACGGGTACTAATCGGTGTAAGCAGTAGGTAAATTAACACCATTGCAAGCAGGAGTAGATCACCAACTGGATAGAGGATAGAGGTAAAGACCTGCCATGTGCTTCCTTCAAAACTTAACATTGCAGGCTTAAGCAAAAAAGCGGTGAAAATACTAATCAATCCAACTGTGATAATTATGGTATCTAACAATTCAAGTGCAGTAATAGATCGCTTATAAGTAAAGCTGCGAGTAACACCTAAAAAAACTAGTGGATAAAAAATTGAGTAACAAAGATCAGATATGCCATCTGGTACCTGTACCCAAAAAAAAGAGTTCCAAGTTGAAAAAAATGAGCCAAGGCTCCAAATCAGTGCTGCTAACCCAATTGATATTGCCGAAATACGATCGGTGAGTATGGGTGCTTTAAATGCCATTCCAGCGGTGAGTAAACCAACTAGGTTGAATAAGAGTAGATCTACCGCCACATTATTCTCAGGTGATATTAATCTAAATGCTAGGTGAATTAAGAGTGCTAGTGATGTGACCCACTTTAAAATTAGACTGTTAGACAAAGCGTGCATAATTAACAGTAAGATATCTTTAGGTTCAGGGTAAGAAATAGGGAGAAATTTAAGTGGTCGCACTCTCAAGACGAGGCTTTATTTGTGGAAGTGCTGCGGTTGCAGCGCTGGCAGCAATTCCGGCTGTTGCAGCAACTGGTATAAAAACCCTAGCAAATGGGAAAACTGAGGTTAATTTAGCTGCCAATAAATCCTTAGCAAATGTGGGTGGGGTTGTTGAATTATCAATTAAGAAGTATGGAAAAGTTGCGGTAGTTCGCACATCTAAATCAGCACAGGGTTTTTCAGTAATTAATTTATCCTGCCCTCATGCTGGTGTAATCGTGAAACAAAACTCTGCTAGTTGGGTTTGCCCTGCTCCACCAGGTCATGGTTCTGAGTTTGGCTTAAATGGCGCATTGAAAGTCGGGCCTGCTCCCTCACCACTGAAACCAATAAAATTTACAGCAACAAGTAAGGCTGTAACAATCGCCTAAGCGATCATTACAGCCCTAGTTGATTACCTTCTAGTATTTAGGATTGCACTTATCTTTAATAGTTGATTTAATCATAAGCATTAATGAATAAGTGTTTTTAAACTCCTCTAACGCAGGATCAATAGAGTCAACTACTGATTGAATCGCACTCTTTGCGCCCTCAAGTGTAGAGATTTTAGTAGCCAATGAACTAGATAACTCGTTGTACTTAACCTTAGTTGCAGCATTTGTCGTTTTAACCGCAGCCGCAGTAAGTGCTGCAATTTGTGCATTAGCAGTTGTTAAAACTTTAGCAGGTGCTGGCATCTGACCTACTTTTGCATTTGCATTTGTTGGCTGACTTACCACCCAAAACTTTGTTGCTCCTATATTTGCAGATGTCGGAGCCTTATTCACACCAGTTTTAGTGGCTGCATAATAAGTATTTCCATAGTAAACAACATCTGATTTCTTGTAAGTAATTAATGCATTCCAAGTAATCAAATCACGAAGTGAGGCACCAACTGGTTCAATTTGTATTACTCGGTTTGCTTCAGCTGCACGGAGTGCGTCTACTGCCTCCTTATTTCCAACTGCATAATCAGTATTAAGTTCGATACAACCATCCCAAACCCAGGTCAATTTTGTACTGTTAAAAAATGGATTTTTGGCGCAAACATAATCATTTTTACCAATTTTAGTTGTGGCACCTGCGGTCGGGCATGATGCCCCTGAGGTGGCAGCTTGTACTGGAGTTGTTACTCCAAAAATTAGGAATCCGGTAAGTGCTAATACTGAGATTTTCTTTATCACGAAATTTTCACTCCTTAGATGGGTATGGCGGAAATTCTACTTCAGCAGGCGCTGCTGCTTGGGTAATTACCTCGAATAAAGTGGTGAATTTGGTGTGAAAAATTACTTATTTCACCCGTTGTTTACGTCGCACACTCATACCAGCCTTGCGCACAATTGGCCGGGGTGCGATTCTGGCAATTGTGCTCAATAACATGTACTGCCAGCCAGGTATACAAATTACTTTTCCAGCCTTTGCATACCGCCATGATTTACTTACCACCTGATCTGTGGTGTTCCACATGTAATTAGGTAGGCCGCTCATCTTCATTTTTCCTCTAGCGTGAAACTCAGTTCTGGTGAATCCAGGGCAAAGTGCAGAGACTTTTATATTTGTGCCCTTAAGCTCTGTCTTTAGGTACTCAGAAAAAACAGTTAAATATGATTTTGCTGCGCTATATGTGCCACCTGCAATAAAACTTGCCACGCTGCTGACATTTACGATGATTCCAGAGTTTGCCTTAATCATTCCTGGTAGAACTGCGTGAGATAGGCGCATTGGCGCAGTAACTAATACATCTAGTAACTCTTGTTCAGCTTTTATATTACTATCAACAAAACTTTCTTTGATGCCAAAGCCGGCATTATTAATTAAGACCTCAACTGGCCGAGTGGTGCTGGCTAGTACCTTCTCAACCTTAAGCAGCTGTGCCGGTTTACTTAAATCAGCTTTTAAGCAGCGCACCTTCACGCCATACTCTTTACTTAATCCTGCTGCGACTTTTTTTAATCTAGGTAGATTTCTAGCAACAAGAATTAAATCAAAACCCTCTTTTGCCAATAATTGTGCATAAGCGTTGCCTATTCCGGCCGTAGCACCAGTTACTAGGGCTGTGGCCACTATTTAACAATTCCTGCAGTATCTTCATCGCGAATATGCCAAGAGGTTCCATACTCCTCAAGTAGATCTAAAAATGGTTTTGACTCAAACCACTCTGGACCGTTAACACCCCGTGGTTTCCAAATACCTTTCTGTACCAATTCAAGTGCGATTACTGGATTAATTGCTGTTTGCCAAACAACTGCTTGATCACCAAACTCTTTCATCGACCAAGCATTATCAACAACATTGTAGATGTAACACGCCTTTGGATTTCCTTCTTTATCTAAACCTTTAACTAGTGCACCAGCGCAAGTTTTACCACGCATACGCTCACCAAGAGTTCCAGGATCTGGCAGAGAGGCAGTGAGTAGATCTCTTGGAGATACTGCAACTCCTTGCACATCAACAGTTTCCTTGCGATCCATTCCCAACATATTGATAGTTTTCAAGATGGTAATGAACTCAGCACCTAGGCCATATTTGAAGTTAACCTTTTTAGCATCAATTTTTTGTGGAATAAGAATTACCTCTTCGTGCTCAACATTTACACACTCAACTGGTCCGATACCCTCTGGGAAATCAAAGATCTCAAGCTCTGAAAATGGGGTGGTGGTATACCAACCTCGACCGTCCTCCCACACAACTGGTGGATTTAAACACTCTTCGATGGTGGTCCAGATAGAAAAAGATGGAGCAAAGTCATAGCCATCAACTCTTAGATTTGAACCATCCAAAATTGTGCAGGAATCAATTCGGCTAAACAAATGTTCACTGGCATATTTTGCAAAAATATCACTCATCCCTGGCTCAACACCCATTCCGATAAGGGCATAGATTTGTCTGGCATCCCAATTAAAGTCACGGGCAAATTGTTCATCACCTAACTTCACACCAGTTTCGGTATATGGATAGTGCGGGTGCTTGCGAGAAAGTGACATCGCCATATCTATGTAGTTGGTATTTTCAATCTCACAAGCTAAAAAGATTGGCATTACAAATCTAGGGTCAACTGCATTGATCACTACATCAGGATCAGCCTTACGGATTAACTCCCGCACATCCTCAAGCTCTGCAGCGTTGACCATAGCTGCTGAAAATCTTGGGTCTTTTAACCGGGCAACCGCCTCTTCGGCACGAGATAGGGTGCGATCAGCAATCACCATAGATTCAATAAATGAACGACGTGATGCGATATTAGCGATCGCTCTTCCAACTCCACCGGCGCCTATAACGAGGGCCTTCATGATGCACAACTCCAAACGAATTATTGTTAGTCTATCGCAGCGTTATTTTAAAGACAAATTACGCATGTTTATTGGATACTTATCTATAATTCATAGATTAAATTACAATTAGCAGTGAAATAAATTTTAAGAAAATTAAATATTGT
>SXRC01000065.1 GCA_005793655.1 Actinomycetota bacterium | reverse complement strand
TGCTCCATGATCTGCTTGTTTATTGGGGCAGCATGGCTTTGTAATACAAATGCATCAGAGCCGCGCACACTCTCTTCAAATCTAATAAATATCTCACCATTGGCAAAGTCATAAGCTGATGTTGGAGTGATTGGGATGCCAAGCTCTGCTGCAACTTGATCTGCTAACTCAGGATAAGCGCGACCGGTAAATAATCGCAATGATTTTTCGGAGGTTAAGCGTATTTCGTTCAGTTTAGCTTCCCCCTCGCTGTGGTGGATCTGGCTTAACTCTACTAGAGGTTAATCACTCTTTTGCACCAGCTTTTTTTGCAGCCGCTGCTGATTTACTATTTCCTCGCTTGCGTAATACCCAGCCTAAGATATTGACCTGCTTGGCACGGCCAATTCCGATCGCACCCGCTGGCACATCCTCATTTATCACCGATCCGGCTGCGGTATAGGCACCATCACCAACTGTTACCGGTGCTACCAACATGGTGTCACTACCAATGCGCACATGATCGCCAATCTTAGTTTCATGCTTCTTTTCACCATCGTAATTAACAAAGACAGTAGCAGCGCCAATATTGCTTTCATCACCAATCTGAGCATCACCCACATATGACAGGTGGGCAACCTTTGAAGCTCGTCCCACAGTTGAGTTTTTAATCTCCACAAAAGCTCCTGCTTTACTCTCATCCTTTAAGACGCTTCCTTTGCGCAAGTATGTGAAAGGTCCAACCTTGACACCGTTGCCAATCTTTGAATCGGTGCAATGAGATTCAATCACCTTAGCTCCTTCCCCTACTGTGCAGGAATCTAAAGTGGTACGCGGACCAATTACAGCTGCTGAGTTTATTTTTGTCTTACCCGTAATCACAGTTCCAGGGTAAATAAGTACATCCTCATCAATCTCAACCCCAGCATCTATCCAGGTAGTAGTTGGATCAATGATGCTTACTCCGTTTTGCATGTGTAGGTGATTAATTCGATCTCGCATAATCGCTGCGCACTCTGCCAACTCAGTACGATCATTGATTCCTAGAGTTTCGGTGTAATCGTTGGAGAGTATTGCGTAGGGTTTATCTCCTGCTTTGTTTATCAACTCAATAACATCGGTCAGATAAAGCTCCTTTTGGGAGTTATCACTACGCAGTTGGTTGATTACATTTCTTATTACCGGTAACTCAAATAGGTAGACGCCGGTGTTGATCTCATCAATATCTCTTTCAGACTCACTTGCATCTTTTTCTTCAATAATTTTTGTGATCACACCATCATCACCTCTCATAATCCGCCCATACCCAGTTGGATCTGGCAGCAGCGCAGTTAATACTGATGCGCTGTTTTTCTCACTCTGATGGGCGTTTATAAACTCCTGCAAAGTTTGGGTGGTCAGCAGGGGTGTATCGGCGGCCAAAATCAACACTGTGCCACTGCCTTTGTATTCAGCCAAGGCCAAGGCTGCGGCTGCGCCAGTGCCATTTCTTTTTTCTTGAAAAACTGTATTTGCAGATGGGTAGATCACACTTATGTGTTCAATTACTGCATCTTTCTGGGCACCAACAACCACTATTAATTTTTTAGGAGCGATAGCCTCAACTGCTGTGAGTAAATTTTCAATTACAGTGCGACCAGCAATCTTGTGAAGTACTTTTGAAGTCTTTGATTTCATCCGCTTGCTCTCACCTGCAGCAAGAACAATGGCAAGTGATAAGTTGCTCATCAGTTACCCCCTTTTTTTCTTGGTGGCTCCGCCACCAGGTATCGATCCTGGACCCTGAGCTTCAAAGGCTCATGTGCTAGCCACTACACAATGGCGGAACCTGAATTATCCCTTATAACTGGGTAAATCAAAAACTTTCAACAATTCGAGCCCCAGCAACTGCTCCAGTTGCTCGCACCACCGATGAAACTACCCCACTGCCACTTAACGCAACGGTTAAATCCATTGCATGCTCATCATCAGATACTAAAAATGCAACTGTAGGTCCAGAGCCAGAGATAACACCGCCAAGTGCGCCGTAATCAATGCCAACATCTAAAACCAATCTAAGTGCAGGACGCAGTGAGCATGCAGCAGGTTGTAACTCATTAATTAATGACTTACCCAATGCCTTCGCATCTGCTGCCCTTAGTGCCTGCATTAATGTTTCACTAACTGAAGGGGTTGCAATCGATAACCCCTCTCGAAGTCGATCACACTCTTTATATACAGATTGAGTTGCTAATCCTTGACCAGATAAGGCTAAGACCCAGTTATAACTTCCCTTGGCAAGTGCTGGTGTTATTTGATCACCTCTGCCAGTGCCAATTGCCACCCCACCACAAATAGAAAATGGCACATCAGCGCCAAGTTGACCTCCCAATAACTCCATCTCATCACGGGTAAGTCCTAACTCATATAGTGAGTCAAGACCAACTATTACACCAGCAGCATCCGCGCTTCCCCCGGCCATACCACCTGCAACTGGAATCTCTTTTTTAAGTTTAATTCTCAGATCACTTGGCAGCTGATATTTTTTTATCATTAACTGCGCCGCTTTAACTGCAAGATTTGAATCATCAACTGGCACACCACTTGCTGTTTGCCCAGAAATACTGATGGTTACACCATCACCTGATCTGCCACTTGCCACTGTGACATCATCAAAGAGTGAGATTGCTTGAAATACGGTAGTAACCTCATGAAAGCCATCTGCGCCAAGTGGACCGACAGATAATTGCAGATTTACCTTCGCCGGAACTCTGGCAACTACTCCATTAGATCTCATACCCTAGAGCGTATTGGCTAACTCAGCCGCGAAGTGAGATTGTGCTTAATTAATTGCATACCAATTTGAAAAAACTTATCAACTGCTAAATCCTCACCACGGATGGTGGGATCTATCCCAGCGCTGATTAAATGATCTTCAGCTGCGCCATCAAATAATTGATTTAAGCCAGCCCGCAGCATCTTTCGTCGTTTTGCAAAGGCGTGCTCAACTACAGTAAAAGTTGCCACTCGCTGCCCTTCATCTCCTAATGGTTTGTGGCGAATAAACCTCACCAAGGATGAGTCCACATTAGGAATGGGCCAAAAGACTGATCTACTTATCTGGCCAGCATTGCTCAGATCACTAAACCAGTTAGCTTTCACAGTTGGTGCGCCGTAATTTTTATTATTTGGCGTGGCAACTAATCTATCTGCCACCTCACTTTGCACCATTACTACACCAGTTGAAATTGAAGGGAAACGCTCTAAAACAGTTAATAACATTGGCACCGCCAAGTTGTAGGGAAGATTTGCCACCAAAACTGTTGGCTCAGTTGGCAGTTTATTAACACTCATCACATCTTGATTGATCACGATTAGTTTGTGGGTATCAAAGCCATGGCTGTTTGCGGTATTTGATAATTGATCTGCCATCCGTTTATCAATCTCAATTGCGATTACTGATTTTGCTGCCTCAAGTAATGCAAGGGTTAGCGAGCCAAGTCCTGGGCCAATTTCAAGTACGGTATCAGTTGAATTTACACCTGCCACCTTCACAATCTTTCGGCAGGTGTTGGCATCTACTACAAAGTTTTGACCAAGTTTTTTACTTGGCTTTATATTTAATTGATCAGCTAAAGCTCTGATTTCAGTTGCGCCAAGTAAATTAGACATTTAAAACTTACCAAAAATCCGTTCAGCATTTTCAGAGATTGCACCCGCTAGGTAATCAGCTGATACTCCCCGAAGATCTGCCATTATCCGCAAGGTATGTGGGATCTGGGCTGGGGTATTAAGTGCGCCCCGGTTTGGCATCGGTGCTAAAAAGGGTGAATCAGTTTCCACCAGTAGTTGCTCAATTGGAACTAGCACTAGCGCATCTCGTAATTGCTGAGCATTTTTAAATGTCACAGTACCGGCAAAGGAGAGAATGTAATTATTTGCAATGCATTCCTTCGCCATCGCCACATCCCCGGAGAAGCAATGAAAGATACTGTTTAATGGTGCTCCCTCCTGCGCCAGAGTATCTAATATCTCACGGTGGGAATCTCGATCATGGATTACTAATGCTTTCTTATGCTCTTTTGCAATTTTTATATGTTGCTTAAATGAGTACTTTTGTTTATCCCTTAACTCAGGTGGGGTGCGATAAAAATCTAATCCAGTCTCACCAATTGCCCTCACTCTGGGATGAGTGGCTAAATCTTTAATTACCTGCAAATCTTTTTCTAGATCTTCAACTACTGGTGCCTCATTTGGATGCAGGGCAACCGCTGCCAAAACCTGACCAACAAAGCTTTCAGCACACTTCACCGACCAGATTGATTGCTCTGCGGAGTAGCCAACCTGCACAACTCGATCAATGCCCACGGCGGCTGAATCTGCTAATACCTGCTTGATCAATGGTGAATCTGCTGCGCTGTTGTGAATTAGTTCTAGGTGAGCATGTGAATCAACAGTTTTACTATTTAAAGGATCTGGGAGTGGTGCTGGTTTTCGATCAAGATCGCGGTTATGACGATCTGCCATAAATTTACTTAACCTCTTCTAATCTTGGGAATAAGACCGCAGTCTTAACCACCTTACTCCCTGCTGGCAGTTGACCCCACTTTGATACATTACTGATTTGCTGATCACCAATTTTACCTAATGCAGCAGCTCCCAAACTTTGCCAAAGTTTTTCCGTGACCTCTGGCATCACTGGGTGAAGTAATACTGCAAGAGCGCGAAGTGACTCTGCGGTGTTATATAAAATCTGATCAAGCTCACTTTTTTTAGCTGCATCCTTTGCAACTACCCATGGGGCAGTTTCGGTGACATAGCCATTAACCCGTTTACAAAAATCCATAATCGCATTTAATCCACCTTGAAAATCAAGGGAACAGATTGCAGTATCTGCGGTTTTAACTGTTTGATCCAACAGAGCTGATAGATCAGCATTTTGTGCTGTCGCTGGAATCTTGCCATCACAGTACTTTTCAATCATGGCAATTAATCTTGAGGCAAGATTTCCAAAATCATTTGCTAGCTCACTTGTGTAGCGAGCGGCCATATCCTCCCAAGAAAATGAGCCATCACTGCCAAAAGGAATTGCCTTCAGAAAGTAGTAGCGAAAAGCGTCAACACCAAAATCTTTTGTAATATCACTTGGAGCAATCCCAGTTAATTTACTCTTAGACATCTTTTCACCACCGACTAATAACCAGCCGTGGGCAAATACTTTTTTAGGAACTTCAACTCCTGCTGCCATTAACATCGCTGGCCAAATAATTGCATGAAAGCGCAAAATATCCTTACCAACAAGGTGCACATCAGCCGGCCAGGTACTGGCAAACTTTTTGCCACCATCTGTTGATTCATCATCTCCGATACCAACTGCGGTTGCATAGTTGAGGAGGGCGTCAAACCAAACATAGATAATCTGTTTTGGATCCCATGGCACTGGGATTCCCCAATCAAAAGTTGAGCGAGAGATGGATAGATCTCTAACCTCACCCTCTAAAAAGGAGATTACCTCGTTGCGAGCAGACTCTGGCTCACACGCTGATGGATTTGATTTGTAGTGCTCTAGTAATGGTTGGGCAAACTCTGAAAGTTTAAAGAACCAATTATCTTCACTCAGCATTGCAACTGGCTTAGAGTGAATTTTACATTTACCCTCAATCAAATCACCCGGCAGCTTAAACTCTTCACAACCAACACAGTAGAGACCTTCAAACTTGCCGGCGTATATAAAGCCAGTATCTTTTAATTTTTGTAGAAATTTTTGTACCCGCACCGTATGGCGCTCCTCAGTGGTTCTAATAAAATCATCATGAGCAATATTTAGATCTTTCCAAACTGGTTTCCAAGCTGATTCAACTAATTTGTCACACCAATCTTGTGGCGGAGTGTTATTTGATTTAGCAGTGTTTAATACCTTCTCACCATGTTCATCTGTGCCAGTCAAGAACCAAACTTCATCACCACGCTGGCGATGCCACCTAGTTAATACATCACCAGCAACGGTTGTATAGGCGTGACCAATATGAGGGGCATCATTAACATAATAAATAGGTGTGGTTAAATAAAATGATTTTTTAGCCATGATCAGATCTTATCCCCACTTTTATAAGTAACCATGGCATCAAATACAACTCGTTTTGAAACTCCACTTTGTTTAGCAACCTGGGCGATCGCCTCTTTTCGACTCTCACCAGCTGCCTCTTGTTTCAATACCATTTCAACTAAATCAGTATCAGCCACATGATTAGTGGCAGGATCAAAGCCAGATACCACAACTGTTATCTCACCTAAAATATCTTTAGATTCTGACCAAGAAATTAACTCTGAAAAACTACCCCTTACTACCTCTTCATACTGTTTGCTCATCTCTCGGCAAATTACCGCAGCCCTAGTATCTGAAAATGCTTGAGCTGCAGCGATTAATGATTCACCAATTCGATGGGGTGCTTCAAAGAAAATAATTGTGCGCTCCTCTTTGGCCAAAGATTCAAACCATTTATCTCTGGCAACTTTGGTGCGAGGTGGAAAACCTTCAAAACAAAATCGATCAGTTGGTAATCCAGATAGCAACAGCGCAGTTGTTACCGCACTTGGCCCTGGTAATACTTTTATCTTTACACCATCTCGCAACGCTGCCTGGATTAATCGATAGCCAGGATCTGAAATGCAAGGTGTGCCAGCATCGGTAACAAGCAAAATATCTTTTTGTGAGTTTAAGATCGCACTCAGTTCGGCAATGCGCTCACTCTCATTGCCTTCAAAAAAAGAAATTACCTGAGCGTTGTGGGTGATATTTAAATCTTTACACAACCTGGCAAACTTTCGAGAGTCCTCTGCTGCCACATACTTTGCACTTTCAATTGCTGAGGTAAGGTGGATGGACGCGTCACGCCAATCACCAATTGGCAGGCAGGCAAGAATTAACATCTGCTAATTCTCTCAGGTTATTTTCCCTTCTGCTTTCGCTTCTGGTCTTAGGCTGAGCCCTATGAGCACAACTCGCCTTAGACAGATATTGCCAATCTCGATTATTACTATCTTTTCACTGATCATTCGCATTTGGCATTTAAATCTTCCCAAAGGATATATTTTTGATGAGATTTACTACGCAAAAAATGCTAACTCATTAATTGAACATGGAGTTGAGTTAAATGAGCAAGGTGGGGCAGATTTCATAGTTCACCCACCCCTTGGTAAATGGCTGATCGGCATCGGTATAAAAATATTTGGCAATAATGAGTTTGGTTGGCGGATTATCCCAGCCTTAGTTGGAACTGCTTGCGTGATACTTATTTATCTAATCGCACAGAGATTGTTTAATTCTATTTTATTAAGCAGTACGGCAGCACTGCTAATGGCATTAGATGGACTCGCCTTGGTCATGTCTAGAGTGGCACTACTTGATATTTTCTTGATGTTTTTTATATTGCTCTGTTGCTATTTTATTTTGACAAATAACCTTTGGTTAAGTGGGATAGCAATTGGATTAGCAGGTGCCAGCAAATGGAGTGGCTTCTTTATAATTCCACTTATTATTGCATTAACAATTAATTGGAAAAATCTGCAATTAAGTAGCTTGTTGCGCCGGCTTGTGCAATTTATTTTAATTCCAATTGGCGTTTACTTCATCACTTGGATTGGTTGGATATTAAACAGTAATGGTTGGGGCCGGCAATCAAGTGGCAACCTATTTACATCTTTGTGGAAGTATCACGTTGAAATTCTAAACTTTCACCGTGAGCTATCAGAGAAGCACGCCTATAACGCTAATCCTTGGAGTTGGCTGGTTCTAGGAAGGCCCACCTCTTTTTACTATGAAAGCCCAAGTGATTGTGGGGCAGCAAGTTGCGCACAGGAGATCTTGGCAATTGGTACCCCAGTTCTTTGGTGGGCGGGTGTATTTGCAATTGCAGTAACTGCTGGATTATTCATTGTAAGTAAAGATCGCATTGCAGCCTTTATTTTGGCTGGTATTGCCGGTACTTATCTACCTTGGTTTTTAATCCAAGGTAGAACCATGTTTTACTTTTATGCGATAAGTATCTTGCCATTTTTAATACTGGCATTGATTTATACCTTTAATTGGACATTAAAATATAAGGATTATCGTAAATATATCGGTACTTTTATCATCGTTGTGGCAATAAATTTTATTTATTTTCTGCCAATATTTCTAGGTATTCAAATGCCTTATTCAGATTGGCTAGATCGTATGTGGTTACCTAGCTGGATTTAATTACTGATTTACGGCTTTCTCTTCTTCGCCTGTATCACCCAATGTTGTTTGGTCAAATAAGTCATCATCTCGACCTGATAATGCTTTTATCCGCTCCTGTTCAGCGCTCCACTGACCAGTGCTGGTCAGATCAATAATTCGCTTACTCGGAACCGCTTTAGCTGCGCTGGTATAAACCGGCTTTGGTAGTTGAGTTGGCTGCCAGCCTTTACGATCCT
>SXRC01000064.1 GCA_005793655.1 Actinomycetota bacterium | reverse complement strand
GGAATTGATATTTTGATCAATAACGCATCAGCGATTAATTTAACAAATACTGAAAATACTCCAGCTAAAAGATTTGATTTAATGATGGGGGTAAATACCAGAGGAACCTTCTTGACCTCACAAGCTTGCCTGCCTTATTTGAAAAAGAGTGCGCAAGAGGGAAAAAATCCACACATTTTGATGCTCTCACCTCCTCTATCGATGAAGGGCAAATGGTTTAAGCCTCACCTTGCCTACACCATGGCAAAGTATGGAATGAGTATGTGTGTATTGGGATTAGCCGATGAGCTAAAACGAGATGGTATTGGCGTAAATGCGCTATGGCCAAGAACTGCAATTGATACAGCAGCCCTTGCGATGATTCCAGGGGTAGATACTGCATTTTGCCGAACTACTGAGATTATCTCTGATTCAGCTTACATAATTTTAAATCGACCAGGAAAAGAGTGCTCTGGTAACTTCTTTATTGATGATGAGGTGTTGGCCAGTGAAGGAATAGTTGATTTAGATAAATATGCGGTAGTTCCTGGCACAAAAGAGTTTATAAACGATTTATATGTTGATTAGAGGGTAAATCCAACCGGTAGCTCTAATCTATGCTTTTTTAGAAGTGCACTATCTTTTAGTAAATCAGATGTTTTTCCATCTGCTGCAATTACGCCACCAGAGAGAATTAAAGCTCTTTCACATAACTCATTAGCATATGGCAGATCATGGGTAACCATGATCATTGTTATATCTAGAGATCGTAAAATATCGGCTAATTCGCGCCTACTTGCTGGATCAAGATTTGATGAGGGCTCATCTAAAACTAATATCTCAGGCTTCATCGCTAATACAGTTGCAACTGCAACTCTTCTTCGTTGACCAAATGATAAGTGATGGGGGGGACGATCTTTGTACTCAAGCATTCCAACTAAGGCGAGTGAATTTTCGACAACTTTATTTAGTTCACTATCTCGAAGCCCCATGTTGTAGGGACCAAATGCCACATCTTGACCAACAGTTGGCATAAATAATTGATCATCTGGATCTTGAAAAACGATTCCAACTTTGGATCTAATTTGTTTTAGTGCTGCTTTATCACTGCTATCTACTAATTTACCAGCGACAAAAACTCTTCCATGGCCAGAGGATAAAATCCCATTTAAGTGCAAAATTAAGGTTGTCTTACCAGCACCATTTGGCCCAAGGAGTGCAACTCTCTCACCACGCTTTATTTTTAGATTGACTCCATATAAAGCTTGGTTGCCATCTGGGTAGGCAAAAGCTAACTCTTCAATAACTAAGGAGTTGTCATTATTACTCATTGATTTATCCTAACCATCTACTAAGTAGTGAAATCACCAAGGCAAAAGTTGGAATAGAAAGAGCAGTTACCCAATACTTTGGATAATTTGGCACTCTCTCTTCCTTTGGCAGATCTCCTTGAAAGCCGCGGGCAATCATCGCTAGATGAACTCGCTCACCTCTTTCATAGGATCGAATGAAAAGAGCACCGGCAGCAGTTGCAAGTACTGGCCACTGCTTAATTCCAGTTGCTTCAAATCCTCTAGCTGAGCGAGCAACTGCCATTCGTTGCATCTCATCATTTACTACATTTATGTAGCGAAGCATGAAGGATGCAATCTGCACCATTGGAGTTGGCATTTTCAAAATCTCAAGTCCGCGCAAAATTTCTCGGGCAGTAGTGGTTGCTGAGAGGTTAATCGCTACCAAGATACCCAGCGTGCCTTTAGCAACGATGCTAGCTCCAGCTAGTAAGCCATCTCGGTACAAATTTAATGAGCCAACCTCAAACCGCTCACCACTGCCAAAAAAAGGCATCAAAAGGGCAAAAACTATAAATGGAATCTCAATTAAGGATCTCTTTGCAATTGTGGTAATGGGTAATTTGGCGATCTGAGTAACTGTAATAATTATTAAAAAGAAGGCGATAAATGCTGGCCAATTTGAGATATCGGTTGAAACTGCCACCATTGTAAAGAGCAGGCCAGCAACAATTTTGATGTGTGCTGGTATTTGATGAACTATTGAATGCCGGTGAAGATAAAGTCGCTCGCCAACATCATGACCATGGTGATGATCAGATTTATCTTTATTAGCTAGATTATTGATTTTTACTTGGCGCTTTCTTTCGAATCAGCATAAATAAGCCCATAGCAACCAGCGCTGTAGCTAAAACACCGATTAAGCCTGCAAAGCCAACTGAAAGACGAGCATTTTCTAATCCGGCAATACCGTAATCAGATAAAGTGAAATCGCCAAAGGTGTGATCTTCTGCAGTTTCAATGAACCCCACATCTTCAGCAACTTTTTCCAAACCATCAGGGGCTGAGGATGCGTAGAAAGAAGCACCACCTGCCAGCAAAGCGCTAACTAGTAGAAATGATGCAAAGAATTTACGATTTGAAATCTTCATCTACTAAGACCTTATCTCCAGGATGGTATCTTTCTTATCCCAACCGAAAACGAGATCAGATCGGCTTGCCAACACAGCACTTACTGTAAGTGCGGTAATGATTGCCTCACCAATACCAATCAGGATATGAGTTCCAACCATTGCATTTAAAACTGCCCCTACAGAAAAGGTAGCGTTTGCACCAATTGCATATTGAATTACAAATCCAACCGCAGCAGCTGGGACTGAGAAAAGTGCTGAAATGAAGGTTGCCACCACCAGCCAAGATTTAGTTTTAGGAAGGATCTTTTTCAAAAGCATAAATACTGCAAAACTTACCCAAACACTTATCACTGCCATGTTGAAAATACTCAAGCCAAGCGCGGTTAATCCACCATCGGCAAATAAAAATGCTTGAATTATTAAGACAACAACAAGTGCCAAGGTGGCTGCGTAGGGTCCGACTAAGACCATCGCAAGTGTTGCGCCAATTAAATGACCACTAGTTCCAGCAGCCACTGGAAAATTAAGCATTTGAACTGCGAAGATAAACACTGCAGTTAATCCGGCAAGGGGAGCACTTTGCTCACTTAACTGCCGTCTAGATCCTTTGACTGCGCCAGCAACGGCTACAGCTGAGGCAGCTGCAAAGGCGGCTGAGGTTGGCAGGTCGATAAAGCCATCTGGGATATGCACAATCCTATGTTATTGCAAACATTTTGCATCTGCAACTTATACCCATAAAGAGTTGCTACTGTGTCTTAGTGAGGAATTCCAAACTCAAAATCAGTTTTGTGGCCACTTTATTCGGGGCGCTAGCAACTGTCGCAATTGGGTTAACACCTGCTGTTGCCCACACAAATCTCATAACTCAAACTCCTGAGGCTAATTCTCAAATTGCCAGCTGGCCCGCCCAGATTACTTTGGAGTTTGATGAGCAGTTACAAAATTTAGGTGATGAGAAAGCTAATTTCCTAGTTGTAAACAACGCAGCAGGGGATCAGGTTAGTGAAAATGATGAAACCCTTGCAGGTAACACAATTACTGTGACTCTCTCACCAAATCAGGTGCAAGGTCCAGTCTTGGTTTACTACCGGGTTCTCTCAGGGGACGGTCATCCAGTTGAGGGTGAGTACACATTCACTTATGGAATTGGTTTAGAAACTGCTGAGGGAGTAGTTGAAGAGGAAACAACTGAGTACCCAATCGCAGTTTATCTAGCCTCAGCTGTCTTTATTGTTTCTGGATTGTTTTTTGCTATCTACTCATATCGCAGAAGAAGTAGGATTTAAAAAATAATGCCCCGGTGCTTAACCGAGGCATTATCTGTAATCTCTTAGAGATCGTAGTAAAGCTCAAACTCAGCTGGATGTGGTCGCAATCTGACGTAATCCACCTCTTGCTTGCGCTTGAAGTCAATCCAAGTATCAATTAGATCTTTAGTAAATACCCCACCACGAGTTAAGAACTCATTATCTCGTTCTAAGTTTTCAAGTACTGCATCAAGTGATCCAGGAACTTGTGGAATTGCTGCAGCTTCTGCTCCCGTTAACTCATAGAGATCTTTATCTACCGGCTTTGGTGGCTCGATCTTGTTTTGAATTCCATCAATTCCTGCCATCAGCATCGCTGCAAATGCAAGGTATGGATTAGATGATGGATCTGGACAACGGAACTCAATTCGCTTGGCCTTTGGATTAGATCCAGTAATTGGAATACGAATACAAGCTGATCGGTTTCTTGCTGAATAGACCAAGTTAACTGGTGCCTCATACCCTGGTACTAAGCGCTTATATGAGTTAACTGTTGGGTTGGTGAAGGCAAGCAAGCTTGGGGCGTGCTTTAACAATCCTCCGATATACCAACGAGCCATATCTGAAAGATTTGCATAACCATCTCCCCAGAATAATGGCTTACCATCTTTCCAAAGTGATTGGTGAACATGCATTCCCGATCCGTTATCACCAAATAATGGCTTTGGCATAAAGGTTGCAGTCTTGCCAGCTGCCCAAGCTGTGTTCTTAATGATGTAT
>SXRC01000063.1 GCA_005793655.1 Actinomycetota bacterium | reverse complement strand
CGATCATTCATCAGTTGCCTGCCTCCTGCATGCCTTTCAATTCTCGTTTTAACTCCCTAATTTCATCTCGAAGTCTTGCTGCTAGTTCAAAACTTAATTCAGCTGCCGCCAACTTCATTTGTGCAGTTAGCGATTCAATTAAAGCAATTAGTTCCTGGCGAGGAAGAGAGTGTGCATTTTTGCTGTATACGCCACTAGTAAATCCGATTTTCTTACTTTTCGCTGCTAAATTCTCTGTGTCATCCGCCTCTTTTGTAATGAGATCTGTGATGTCAGCAATCTTTTTACGCAGCGGAGTGGGGTCAATTCCAAGCTCAGTATTGTAGGCAACCTGTTTTGCGCGCCTACGATTGGTCTCATCGATTGCGTTAGTCATTGATTTGGTCATATTTGCAGCATACATATGAACCTCACCAGAAACATTTCGCGCTGCTCTACCAATTGTTTGGATTAAGGAGGTAGTTGACCGCAAGAATCCCTCTTTGTCAGCATCTAAAATTGATACCAACGAGACCTCAGGTAAATCTAATCCCTCACGTAAAAGATTGATTCCAATCAATACGTCATACTCACCGCTTCGAAGCTCTCTTAATAATTCTACTCGCCTTAATGTGTCAACCTCAGAGTGCAAATACCTCACCCTAACGCCAAGTCCCAGCATATAGTCGGTTAAATCCTCTGACATTTTTTTGGTAAGTGTTGTAACCAATACTCGTTCATTTTTCTCTGCCCGAATGCGAATCTCATTAATTAGATCATCTATCTGGCCTTTAATCGGCTTAACGACAATCTTTGGATCTATCAATCCAGTGGGTCTTATTACTTGCTCAACTACATCATTTTTTGTTTTCTCTAGTTCATATTTGCCTGGTGTGGCAGAGAGATATACCTTTTGCCCACACCTGTCGAGGAATTCAGTGAATTTTAGTGGACGATTATCCATCGCACTTGGCAATCGAAATCCATGTTCCACCAATGTTCGCTTACGTGCAGCATCACCCTCATGCATTGCCCCAATTTGGGGAACCGTCACGTGTGATTCATCAATAACTACGAGAAAATCCTCTGGAAAATAATCCAGTAGACAATTTGGCGCCGAACCAACTGCTCTGCCATCTAGATGCCTAGAATAATTCTCAATTCCCGAGCAAAATCCTAATTGTTTCATCATTTCGATATCAAAAGTTGTGCGCATTCTTATTCGCTGAGCCTCAAGTAATCTTCCAGATCGTTCAAATTCATCAACACGTTTCTCAAGCTCTACTTCAATTTCTTTAATTGCTCTTTCCATTGTTTCAGGCCCAGCGGCATAGTGCGTCGCAGGGAATACATACATCTCACTTTCATCACGGACGATCTCACCAGTCAACGGATGTAAGGTCATAATTTTTTCGATCTCATCACCAAACATTTCAATGCGAAGCGCCAACTCCTCATACATCGGGATAATCTCAATTGTGTCGCCTCTAACTCTGAATGTTCCACGCTCAAAAGCCATGTCATTTCGTTTGTACTGAATATCTACAAATCTGCGTAACAACTGGTTGCGATCAATCAAGTCACCAACTTTTAAACGCACCATTCGATCGACATACTCTTGTGGAGTTCCTAATCCATATATGCAGGAAACTGTCGCAACAACAACGACATCTCTTCTTGTAAGTAGTGAATTTGTAGCAGAGTGCCGCAAGCGCTCGACCTCATCATTAACTGATGAATCTTTTTCAATAAAGGTATCGGTTTGTGGCACATACGCTTCGGGTTGATAGTAGTCGTAATAGGAGACAAAATATTCCACAGCATTCTTTGGTAATAACTCTTTAAACTCATTTGCCAATTGCGCAGCTAAAGTTTTATTTGGGGCGATCACTAGGGTTGGCCTTTGGACCTGTTCAATTAACCAGGCTGTTGTCGCTGACTTTCCAGTTCCGGTTGCTCCTAACAACACAATATCCTGTTCGCCTTTGACGAGTCTATTTACTAAATTGGTAATTGCAGTGGGTTGGTCTCCTGAAGGAATGTAATCACTAATTACTTTAAACGGTTCGACCCGACGAGTTAAATCCGATATCGGTCTCATCACTTGGCCTGATTTTTTATTTGAAGAAGCTCCCAGATTTTTTCGACTTGATCCCGAAGCTCTGATTCGCTTGCATTATTAGTTATTACGGTGTCGCAGATAGCCTCCCGTTGAGAGTTACTAGCTTGTGCCTGCATCCTTTGTTGAATTTGCTGACTACTAAAGCCCTTCTTTCGCAATCTTTCAGAGCGAACATCCTCTGTGGCTGCAACAGTTATTGTGTGATCAAATTTATAGTTATTTTTGGATTCAACCAATAGTGGGATTTGATTTATCACAATGCTTTTCTCATCTGCAGCATCGATAACCTTTGTAAATGCTTTCCTAATTAGCGGATGTGTAATTTGTTCAAGTTGAACACGCTTCTCAGCATCCTTAAATATCAGCTCAGCCAAAGATGCTCGATCAAGATCACCATTTTTGAGGACAACGTCTCCGAAAGCTGCTACTACCTGATCAAAGCCATTACTGCCACGTTCGACAACCTCTCTCGCTAATTGATCTGAATCAACGACTACTGCACCAAGATCTTCGAACATTTGCCCAACCATGCTTTTGCCCGATCCGATACCACCGGTAAGTGCAACTATTAACATGAGTTAAACCTTACTCAATAAAAAAATGGCCCCAGTTTCCAGGGGCCATTTTGGATTAATTCTTACTCTGCTGCTGGGGCTGCGGCGTCGGCTGCTTTAGCCTCTGCCTTTTGTTTCTTATGTGCCAGGAATCGAGATTGTGCCTCTGCGTACTGGCGGTCCCATTCTTCACGTTGGCTTTCAAAACCTGGCTTCCATTCCTGAGTTTGAGGATCAAGTCCTTCTGGATAAATAAAGTTACCAGCGGCGTCATAACGTGCTGGCATTCCATATTGCGCTGGATCAAAAGCCTCTATTTCAACCTCTCGGCCTTCGTTAGCTTGTTTTAAGGAGAGTGAGATACGACGTCTTTCTAGATCAATATCTATAATTTTTACAAACAACTTATCACCGACTTGCACTACCTGTTCTGGAATTTCAACATGGCGTCCTGCAAGCTCTGAGATATGAACTAATCCCTCAATTCCCTCAAACACCTTAATGAAAGCACCAAATGGAACTAGTTTTGTAACTTCACCTGGCACTACTTGGTTGATAGTGTGCGTGCGAGCAAATGCCTGCCATGGATCCTCTTGAGTTGCTTTCAACGATAGCGATACACGCTCTCTTTCAAAATCAATCTCTAGAACTTCAACAGTAACTTCATTACCTACTTCTACTACCTCAGATGGATGATCAATATGTTTCCAAGAAAGCTCTGAAACGTGAACTAATCCATCAACTCCACCTAGATCAACAAACGCACCGAAATTGACGATAGAGGAAATAACACCAGTTCTTACCTGTCCTTTTTGTAATTGATTTAAGAAAGTTGTTCGAGATGCAGATTGGGACTGCTCAAGAAACGCACGGCGAGATAAGACAACATTGTTTCGGTTCTTATCTAGCTCAATAATTCGACACTCCACCTGCTGCCCTAGATAAGGAGTAAGGTCACGAACCCGACGCATCTCAACTAGCGAAGCTGGTAAGAATCCTCGCAAACCAATATCAACAATTAAGCCACCTTTGACAACCTCAATGACAGTTCCAGTTACTACCTCATCACGCTCTTTCTTGCCTTCTACATCACCCCAAGCTTGTTCATACTGAGCACGCTTCTTTGAAAGTATTAAGCGCCCCTCTTTATCTTCTTTCTGCAAAACTAAGGCTTCAATCCGATCGCCAACTTTTACTAATTCACTTGGATCAACATCATGGCGGATAGAGAGCTCTCTAGAAGGAATTACTCCTTCAGTTTTATAACCAATATCCAATAAAACTTCTTCACGGTCTATCTGTACAACAGTTCCAGTAACTAAGTCACCGTCATTAAAATTTTTGATTGTTCCTTCAATTGCGGCTAAAAAATCTTCAGCATTTCCGACATCATTTACAGCGATTTGAGAGGTGGTCATTAGATAGGTGCACTCCGTGGGGTAAAACAACTAGTAGGGACAGGAAGGCGTAAGGTTACTTTCAATCACTCGGTAGGGTCAAACTGAAGAGGTCTACAATCAGGTAATGAGTAGATATTCGCAGGTTTTAAGTAATAAATCAGGGCAATATCTGTTAATCAGCTCATTTCCAGCACGGTTGGCCTACGGGATGATCTCTCTTAGCATCTTCTTTAAAGTGCAACAGGCAACTGGGTCAATCGCAATTGCTGGACTGGCAACTGGGGTTAATGGAATTACTGGTGCAACCACTGCCGGATTGCGTGGAGCGCTGATCGATAAATTCGGAATGAAAATTCCCTTACGCTTTTTTGCTCCAAGTTATGCATTACTCATATTGCTTTTCTCTTCTGGAACTTCTAAAAGTGAGTTAGTGGTATTCGCTGCCATACTAGGATTTTCAGCACCTCCTATAAATTTATCAGTCCGGCCATTATGGAAAGTGACTGTCCCAAAAAATCAAATTAGAACTGCTTATGCAATAGATACTGCAGTGATGAATTCTGTGGGGGTTTTCGGACCACTTGCTGCGACCTCAATCTCATTGAGTTATGGTCCAGTCCGAGCTTTACAAATATGCTCTGCATTAATTTTTATTGGTGGAGCCGCACTCTCCTTCTCACCACAACTTAAGCGCTGGCGGCCAGAAAAAAAGACGGGTTCTGATCTTGCTGTTTGGCGCACGCCTGCTATGCAATTGCTGATGCTTGAAGGTGTTTTTATCGGTCTTGGGTGGGGCGCATTTGATATCGCAATACCTGCCTTTACAACTATTGAAAATATTCCGCAGCGGACTGGAATAATTTTTGCAGTTATGGCCGCTGGCAATGTAATTGGCGGTCTAGTTGCAGGAATGGTTTCAAAGAGCACCTCATCATTTGCTGCTTTTAAACGAATTTATTTGTTTTGGTTCATCTTCTCACTGCCGCTCGCCTTTACCTACCCGGACTGGTCAATGATGATCGTCACCGCAGCCATGAGTTTGATGGCAGGTGGTTTACAAGTTTTTTATCTTGAAATAAGTGAGGCTGTCAGGCCCAAAGGAACAGCTGTGGCAGCATTAGGCTGGCTCTGGACTGTTGAAGGAACATTTGCATCTCTAGGCGCAGCACTTGGTGGATTTATTTCTGAACAATACTCACCAAGATATTGCTTGGCTTTAACTACCGTTTGTGTTGGAATTGGCTATTTGATTATGCGTGGTGGATCTGGGTTATTAAAAGCAGCCGATCGAATACCAAGTGAGGATGAAGATACTGACGCTATAGGAGCAAATCTAAATATAAATAAGTAACTAGTGCGCAGCTAAGTCCCAACTTTTACCAAAACCGATATTAACATCAAGTGGTACATTTAATTTATAAGCACCACTCATTTGTTCTCTCACAATTTTTTCTAGTACTTCCTTTTCGCCAGGTGATACCTCCAGAATTAATTCATCATGTACCTGAAGTAAAAGTCTAGATTTGAGGGTATGAGATTTAATCTCACGATCAACATTTAGCATGGCAATTTTTATTATATCAGCTGCAGAGCCTTGAATAGGTGCATTTAGTGCAGCCCGCTCTGCAATCTCCCGACGCTGCCGATTCTCATGAATTAAATCAGGTAAATATCTTCTGCGACCTAAAATTGTTTCTGTATAGCCTTTCTCTCTCGCATTAATTACTACAGTTTTTAAATAATCTCTGATCCCACCGAACCGCTCGAAATACTTGTTCATCAATTCACTTGCTGAAGTTGGATCGATATCTAATGTTTGGGCTAAGCCAAAGGAGGACAAACCATAAGCCAAGCCATATGACATTGCTTTAATGGTTCTTCGCATTTCTGCATCAACTTGCGAATGTTTTACGCCAAATACCTGCGATGCAACTGTTGAGTGCAGGTCCTCTCCTGATTCAAAGGCAGCAATTAACCCCTTATCATCCGAGAAATGAGCCATTATTCGCATTTCAATTTGACTGTAATCTGCAGTAAGCAGGTCGGTGTAAGGAGCCTGCGCGATAAAGCACTCCCTTATCTGCCTTCCTTCATCAGTTCTAATTGGAATATTTTGCAGGTTTGGATCAGTAGATGAAAGTCTGCCGGTAGCTGCCACCGTTTGTTGAAAATTAGTATGTATCCGACCATCCTCTTCGGTAGCAGCAATTAATCCATCAATGGTTGTTAGCAATTTACTTGTTTCTCGAATTCGAAGTAAATGTTTGAGTAGCGGGTGCCTAGTTTTTATAGCAAGCCATTCAAGACTTTCAGCATCTGTTGTGAATCCGGTCTTAATTTTTTTAGTCTTCGGAAGCTTTAGTTCATCAAATAAAACTACTTGTAACTGCTTTGGCGAGCCCACATTGAACTCATGCCCGGCTTGCTTGTAAGCCAACTGTGTTTCATCGGCAACAATTTTGGCAAAATACTCCGACAAGGTTCTTAGCTTCAGCTGATCAACCGCTATTCCATTAGCCTCCATTTGCGAAAGCAAGATTAGAGTTGGCTGCTCGAGATCCTTGTATAACCGCTCCATCGCCTTTGCATTAAGTTCGGTGTTTAGCTCTTTTTGCAAAGTGAAAATCCAAGCAGCACTTCTGGGATCAAAGGCTGAAAATAAACTACTTTCGTTTGGGGATACACCCAAAATACGTTCAACTAAACTATCTAAATCCAAATTTCGGCTTCCTGGGCTTACTAGATAAGCAATTAATTCAATATCTGAGAGCAATCCTTTTAAGCCTAGATTCTTAATAGCATATTTGCCTGAATGAACAATTTTTGGAAGATTTAAGTCACTAATCCACTCGCCCATTGTGCTGCTTGATATATTTAGAACTTCAGTGGCATTTAATGCGACTGCGTAACCGTGTAACTTTCCCTCAAGCAGATCAAGTGAAATTGCAATCGGTTCATTATGGTGTGCTAACTCGCTACTAAGTTCATCGTGTTTGATTTCTTTGACACTAATTTTTATTTCCTGGATTTGTGCTGTACCTACTTGTGGCAGAGATTTAATTCGCTCTTTTAATGCTCGGATTTCCAATTTCTCAAAGAAAGCACT
>SXRC01000062.1 GCA_005793655.1 Actinomycetota bacterium | reverse complement strand
CTGCTGCCGCGCACAACTGGATAACGTGAGTGTGCGAACTGCGCTGCAGCTTTTCTGGCCTCTGAGATAGTTAATGAAGCATCAAGAAAATCAACCTCAGTTCTAGGAACCATAACCTCATGAATGAGTCGATCAGAGGTGTTGAATACCTCCTCCACAATCTCTCGCTCCTCAGAGCTTAAATCAGTATGACCGCTGACTAGCTCCATTAACTCCACATCGGACATTTTATTTCGCTGGCTTTGCGCAGTAATACCAAAGATTCTTACAATTAAATCTGTTGAATGTGAAAGTAACCAAATTACTGGTTTAAAGACAATTGCAACCCGATCAATAATCCCAGCGGTAGCGAGCGCAATTTTTTCAGTTTTAAATAATGCCAGTCGCTTTGGAACTAATTCACCAAAAACTAAGGAGATATAAACAATTACCAAGGTGATACCAACAATCGATAAAATCTCACTCGTCTGCTCTGAAAAACCAGCCAGCTTTAAAGCAGGTATGACATAGGTACTTAATTGTTCAGCACCAAAGGCGGCTGATAGAAAACCACACAGCGTTATGCCAACCTGGACTGCAGCGAGGAAGCGATTTGGGTTTGAGGTTAATTTTGCTACCCGCACCCCGCGCTTGCCTTTACTGGCAAGCTGCTTTACCTGTGACTCGCGAAGAGATATCAAAGCGATCTCAGCAGCAACAAAGATTCCGCCCAAGGCAATTAGGCCCAAAACGATTGCGATACTTATTAAAGCACCATCAGCCATATCTCTAATGATATCTATTTGCGCTGGGATCTCAGCCCGCAGGCGTAATTTGCACCCACCCTTCCCTTTTTTACCTGTTCTGTCGTAGCCTTTGCCAACTCTCACAACCGTGAGACCTTCATCCAACGGATCGTCGGGCGCGTACCTGCCCGGAAGAAGGAGTTATTAACCATAGCATCAGTTGTATTCTCACAAGCATCTCGGATCTATCCCGGCACAACAAAACCTGCAGTAGATAAATTAGATCTCACCGTAAATGATGGTGAGTTTCTTGTATTAGTTGGACCATCCGGTTGCGGAAAATCTACATCACTTCGCCTGTTAGCTGGCTTAGAAGAAATAGATACTGGATCAATTCGCATTGGTGATAAAGATGTAACAAATGTTGCACCAAAAGATCGTGATATTGCGATGGTCTTTCAGTCATACGCCCTCTACCCACATATGTCAGTTGCTGAAAATATGGGATTCGCATTAAAAATTGCTGGCATCGCTAAGGAAGAGCGTGAGCGTCGAGTAAAAGATGCAGCCAAATTATTAGATTTAGAGGATTATTTAGATCGTAAACCAAAAGCATTATCAGGTGGACAACGCCAGCGAGTTGCTATGGGTAGAGCGATTGTGCGCGAGCCACAGGTGTTCTTAATGGATGAACCATTATCAAACCTTGATGCAAAGCTTCGCGTAGCAACTAGAACTCAAATTGCTGCCCTACAACGCAGGCTTGGTATCACAACTGTTTATGTCACCCACGATCAGGTGGAAGCGATGACAATGGGTGATCGAGTTGCGGTATTAAAAGATGGCCTCTTACAGCAGGTTGATACTCCGAGAAATCTTTATGAAAAACCACAAAATGCATTTGTGGCTGGATTTATTGGCTCACCTGCAATGAATCTATTAACTGCGCCAGTCTCTGGTGGCAAAACAATGCTGGGAAATCTTGGTATCGCTGTTCCATCATCTGCAAGTTCATCTGTAACAGTTGGTATTAGGCCAGAGGGCTTCACCCCTACCACTACCGGTTTTGAGGTAGCTGTTGAGGTGGTTGAAGAGTTAGGCGCAGATGCATTTGTTTACGGCAAGCCAGTTGATAAATCACTTAAGTTTGCCTACACCAGTGAGGAGCTTGGTCAGGTAATTATTCGCTGGGATCCAAAGAGCCCACCAAAGCCAGGTCAAACAGTAACTGTGGGTGTGAACTCAAATATTGTCCACCTATTTGATGCTGTAACTGGTAAACGCTTAAATTAATTACTAACAAAAAAACCCCACTGCCTCACAGTGGGGTTTTTTATTTAATCTCTTATGCCATTGCCTGCTTTAAATTATCATCAATTGCAGCTAGAAACTCCTGAGTATTAAGCCAAGGTGCATCTTTACTAATTAAAAGTGCAAGATCTTTTGTCATTTTTCCACTTTCCACAGTTTCAATACATACGCGCTCTAAAGTTTTTGCAAACTCGGCAACCTTTGGCGTGTTGTCTAATTTTGCACGATGAGATAGACCTTGAGTCCAAGCAAAGATGGATGCAATTGGATTAGTAGATGTTGATTTACCAGCCTGGTGATCACGATAATGTCTAGTAACAGTGCCGTGCGCTGCCTCTGCTTCAACTGTTTTTCCATCTGGCGTCATAAGCACAGATGTCATAAGGCCAAGTGAGCCATAGCCTTGAGCAACGGTGTCAGATTGAACATCACCATCATAATTCTTACAAGCCCAGATATAACCACCCTCCCAACGAAGTGAGGTGGCGACCATGTCATCGATTAATCGGTGCTCATACTCTAAGTTATTTTTAGCAAAATCATCCTTAAACTCTTTCTCAAAAACTTCAGCAAAAATATCCTTAAATCTGCCATCGTAAGCCTTAAGAATTGTATTTTTTGTGGAGAGAAAGACTGGATACTTTCTTATCAGGCCGTAATTAAATGAGGCTCTGGCAAAATCTCGAATCGAATCATCAAGGTTATACATCGCCATTGCCACCCCTGATGATGGAAAATCAAAGACGTTAAACTCCATTGGCTTTGAACCATCTGTCGGAGTAAATGTGACTGTTAGTTTTCCAGCACTTGGTACCCGAAAATCAGTTGCTTTATATTGATCACCAAAGGCGTGCCGGCCGATCACAATTGGTTTGGTCCAATGTGGAATCAAACGCGGTACATTTTTAATGATAATTGGCTCCCGAAAAATAACTCCACCCAGGATGTTTCGAACAGTCCCGTTAGGTGACTTCCACATCTTCTTTAAATTAAACTCTTTAACCCGTGCCTCATCTGGGGTAATAGTTGCGCATTTAACTCCCACACCATGCTTTTGGATTGCACGGGCTGAATCAATAGTTACTTGATCATCAGTCTTATCGCGGTATTGGATTCCAAGGTCGTAATACTCAAGATTAATATCAAGGTAAGGCAGAATTAATGAGTCTTTAATGAACTGCCAGATGATTCGAGTCATCTCATCACCATCTAATTCAACAACAGTTCCAACTACCTTGATTTTATTCATGCTCACTCATTTCACCTTATAGATTTTTAACATCTGCTTGTTTTGTGCGTACTGCCTCTGCTGCTGCCTTTAATGATGCGAGCTCATCTGTGGTCAAATTACTTTCAACTACTTTGGTAACACCTTCTCTACCGATTTGGGCCTCAACTCCTAAATAAACTCCAGAGATCCCATACTCACCATTAACCCAAGCACAAACTGGCATTACTTCATTTGAATTGGTGATTACCGCCTTCGCCATTCGGGCGGCGGCGGCAGATGGTGCGTAGTAAGCAGAGCCTGTTTTTAACAACGCCACAATCTCTGCCCCACCATTTCTTGTGCGGTCAACCAAATCTTTAATCTCATCGGCTGATAAAACATCAGTAAGTACTTTTCCATTCACTGTGCACCGGCTGGGCACTGGCACCATAGTTTCACCATGTGATCCCAGGGTTAAAGTTTTGACAGCTGAGATTACAACCCCACATTTTTCCGCAACAAAATTAGTAAATCTTGCAGTATCCAACATTCCAGCTTGTCCCATAACTTTGTTATAAGAAAACTTGGTGGCAATTTGGGCCAGGGCAGTCATTTCATCTAACGGATTAGAAACTACGATCACCACTGCATTTGGGGAGTGCTTAGCAATATTTTCAGCAACTCCTCGAACAATTCCTGCATTAATTCCAATTAAATCCATTCGACTCATACCTGGTTTGCGGGGTAAGCCAGCGGTAATTACTACGACATCTGAATTTGCAGTTTTTTCATAACCACCACCATCTGCAGTAGTAGTTGCGCCAATTACCTTTGTTTCAAAATTTTCAATTGACCGTGATTGATTTATATCTAAAGCTAAACCTTCTGGCTTTCCTTCCACAATGTCACTCAAAACGACTGCTCCAAAGAGGTCATACTCAGCTAATCTCAGTGCGGTAGTTGATCCATAAAACCCAGCTCCGACAACTGTTACTTTTCCAGATCTACTCATTTAATCCTTTCACCGCTGACCTCTAATATTACTGACTTATGTCCAATCAACTAAATCCGCATCTTTCTACCTGGCATTGGGCAGTGAGAGCGCCAATCCAAACAATGAGATGCAGATAAGTATTGGCAAAATTAGTTCAATCTTTCGCTTTACTTTTTGCTGTGAATACCTATCTATGATAAAGGCAGAAGCACCAAGTGATAAGACAACTGATCCTGTGCGCACCGCACCAGTGATTCCAATAATTACACCAATCACCACAATGATTATTGAGAAATTTCTAATCTGATTTGGGGAAAAAGAACTCTTCATTGTTTTGCTAGCTCAACTAAATTGCTTAATAACATCGCCCTAGTCACAGGTCCAACTCCACCTGGCATAGGTGCTAAGAAGGAGCAGATCTCTGAAACTGCTGGATCAATATCACCCAAGAGTCCTTGTGGTGTTCGAGTGATACCCACATCAACAAGGGTCACACCTTTTTTAACCATTGCAGGCTTAATGAAATGTGTAGATCCAAGGGCGGCAACTACTACATCTGCCTCTTTTAGTAACTCCAACAAATTTGTGGTGGCAGAGTGAGCAAGAGTAACTGTGGCATTTATTGGCTTCTGTGAAAGCAGTATCGAAAGGGGACGACCCACAGTTGTACCACGTCCAATAATCAAAACTTTCATACCAGATAATTTAATTTTGTGTTCATTTAGTAAAGCTAGAATTGCCTTTGGTGTACAAGGAACAACTATATTTTTGCCTAGAACCAACATGCCAAGATTTATTGGGTGCAAACCATCTGCATCTTTTTTTGGATCTATTGCTAATAATATCTCTTCCGTATTTACCCCATCAGGCAGTGGAAGTTGCACAATAAATCCAGAGCACTCAGGATTTTGATTTAGATCTTTAACCGCTTTTAAAATATCAGCAGTTTTAGCAGTTGCCGGTAGATTAATTCTTATTGAGTTAATTCCAACTTCAGCACAATCTTTATGCTTGCCATCTACATAAGCCTTTGAACCTGGATCCTCGCCAACTAGAATGGTGCCCAGTCCTAGTTGTTTACTTAATTTACACACCTCAACTGTGATCTCAGCTTTCACTCGGGCAGCTAACGCCTTACCATCCATAATTACAGCGCTCATATCTCCAGCCTACCTTGCTTAGCTTTCTTCTTAAACAATCTAGGAATTAATTGAATCAGAAGCAAAACTAGCAAAAGATGTGCAGCAACTACTGCGCTTATATGTAAAGGATTAACCCCAACTGGTGACATGTTGGCAGAAATTAATGAGCCTGAGGTTATAAATGCCAATACTGCAGCCCCTAAAATTGATGTAATAAAGAATCTAATATAGATTTGCCGCTTACTTTTTATATCTAAATTTAATTGGCTTATCTTATTTAAATTAATCCAGGCATAAATTGTCAGCATTATGGTGGTGATCAAAAACCATGGATTCTCACCTACTGGTAGAGCTGCTAATAATGGTATTGCTGGGATCTCACGCAAGTTAAATACAAGAGGTGTAATTTGTGTAGCACTGCCTAGAGAAAATCCAGCACCCAAGATGTAACTTAAAGTCGCAAAAAATATGTTTGGTAAATATAAAATCTGTAATAGCAGCAGTAAAATCCCACCAAATATTCCTGGTTGAATGACAATCGTAAGATTTTTAGCAATTCCAAAATTCAGCACTAAGGAGATTGAATACACAAGACCAGCAATACCCAACATCAGTAAAAACATCTGCCATGGTAATTTGGTGAGCTTTTCAGCCTCAACTCTTGAGGTTGCTAGCAACAAAAGGATTACTAAAGTTGTTAACCCACGGCTCCAATCAAGAGATACCTGTGAATTTGAAGCGATAAATCCCAACAAAGAGTAGATAAAAATATAGGACAAAATAAAATATGCCCTACTTACTTTTTTATTGCCAATGATCTCTACTACTCTGCGATAGCCCAAACGAATGGATAACCAAGGCAGAATTGCTGCTCCAATTGGTAAATAAGATAGGTAGCCTGTTATTTCATTACTTGTTATGTCAAATGGAGTCAGATGTGAGCCCAACCATAACCAAACAGCCGCTCGCATTGGATCTGCTGTTGATCCAAAGGTGCTGCCAGCTGTTGCCCAGGCAAATAATGTAATAAAAGCTAGTGGAAATAAGATTATTAATATTGACCTGATGACTTGTTGCAGCGTTACCCCAACAACACGCGCAACCATTATTTTCCTATCTGCAATTTATCCATTCAAGATCTTGCGCATCAAGTTAGCGGTTTCACTTGGTGTTTTACCAACCGCAACACCGACAGCCTCTAATGCTTCTTTTTTGGCCGCAGCAGTTCCAGATGATCCAGAGACTATTGCGCCAGCATGTCCCATTGTTTTACCTTCTGGGGCGGTAAAGCCAGCGACATAACCAACTACTGGTTTTGTTACATACTCCTTTATAAATAGAGCAGCTCTCTCCTCTGCATCACCACCAATCTCACCAATCATCACAATTGCTTTTGTTTCTGGATCATCCTGAAAAGCGCGCAAACAATCAATATGAGTAGTGCCAATTATTGGGTCACCACCAATTCCAACTGCTGTAGTGAATCCAAAATCTCTAAGCTCAAACATCATTTGGTAGGTTAAAGTTCCAGATTTTGAAACTAATCCAATCTTGCCTGGACCGGTGATATCAGCTGGAATAATTCCAAGATTTGCTTTGCCTGGGGTAATAATTCCGGGGCAGTTCGGACCAAGAATTTGAGTTTTACCTTTACTCACCGCGTAAGCATAAAAAGCTGCCACATCATGAACTGGAATTCCTTCAGTAATTACAACTACCAATGCAATTTGCGCATCAACTGCGTCAATTACTGCAGCTTTTGCAAACTTTGGTGGTACAAAGACAACTGATGCGTTAGCCCCAGTTGCAGATATAGCTTCACTAACCGTATTAAATATTGGCAGGTGCTTCCCATCCATATCAACGCTCTGCCCACCCTTACCTGGTGTAACACCTGCAACAATTTTTGTGCCTGCCTTAAGCATCCGTTTTGTGTGTTTAGTTCCTTCAGAGCCAGTCATTCCCTGCACAATAATTTTGGTATTTTCATTTACGAAGATAGACATTATTTGCCGGCCAACTCTGCCGCTTTTGCTGCTGCGCCATCCATAGTTTCTAACTGCTCTACCAGAGGATGATTTGCATCATTTAAAATCTTACGACCTGCTTCAACATTATTGCCATCAAGCCTTACAACAATTGGTTTAGTTGCTTTATCACCAAGAATTTCAAGTGCTTGCACAATTCCAGTTGCTACCGCATCGCATGAAGTAATACCACCAAAAACGTTAACAAATACACTTTTAACATCGCTATCACCTAAAATAATTGATAATCCATTTGCCATGACATCAGCAGATGCTCCACCACCGATATCTAAAAAGTTTGCTGGCTTAACACCATATTTCTCACCGGCATAAGCCACAACATCTAGTGTGCTCATCACTAAGCCTGCGCCATTGCCAATTATTCCAACCTGGCCCTCTAGTTTTACATAATTTAAATCTTTTTCTTTTGCTAGTTTTTCTAAAGGATTTGTAGCTGCATGATCAACTAGCTCTTCATGGTTTGGATGTCTAAACCCTGCATTCTCGTCTAATGTTACTTTGCCATCTAAAGCAATAATTTTCCTATCTGCCGTTTTTACTAATGGGTTTATCTCCATCAAAGTTGCATCCTCTTTAACAAATGCCTGCCATAGCTTGATTAAAACATCTGCAACCTGGTCAGCTATATCACCTGGAAATTGACCACTTTTAACAATCTCTAATGCTTCCACCTTATCGATTCCAATATTTGGATTTATTCCAACTTTTGCTAATTTTTCTGGCGTCTTGTGAGCAACCTCTTCAATCTCCATACCGCCAGCAACGGAAGCCATCACTAAAAAGTTTCGATTAGCACGATCTAACAAAATTGCTAAGTAGTACTCAGATGCAATGGGGGCTGCTTGGGCAATCATTACTTTGTTTACAGTATGGCCTTTAATATCCATTCCTAAAATCAATTTGGCTTTTTCTTTTGCATCACTGGCGTTTTCAGCAAGTTTGACTCCACCTGCTTTACCTCGACCGCCCACTTTTACCTGCGCCTTAACTACGACCTTGCCACCAATTTTTGTTGCCGCTTCGTAAGCTTGCTCTGGTGTAGTTGCCACCGCCCCAGCTAATACTGGTATCTGATGAGATTCGAAAAGATCGCGCGCTTGATACTCGAAAAGATCCACTAATTATCCCCGATCAAATTTCTTACCGATTCAGGTGGTAATACTATTGTTTTATTCAGTAAATTTATAATTTCTCAACTGGTGCATAGCGAAGTAGTAGCCGCTTCTCACCAAATGAGCCAAAATTAATAGTTGCCTCGGCACGATCTGCCTCACCAGTAACTGCAACTACGGTTCCTAATCCAAAAGTGTCGTGTGAAACCCGCTCACCCACCTCAAGCTTCATCGTATTACTCATCTTGCCGGTTGCTTTAGATTGAATGAATGATCTTTTAATCGATGTTTTAATTGGTGAAGATCCCTCCACACTTTGATTCCATTCAATTACTGAATCTGGAATCTCACTTAAAAATCTTGATGCCAGGTTGTAATTTGGTGCTCCCCAAGATGATCGATACTCAGCTCTGGTAATAAATAAGTTCTGTCTTGCCCTTGTTAAGCCAACGTAGGCAAGCCGGCGCTCCTCTTGCAATTCATCTGGATCACCAAGAGTTCTAGAGTGTGGAAAAATTCCCTCCTCCATTCCAGTTAAGAAAACCGTTGGAAACTCTAAGCCTTTAGCGGTGTGCAGTGTCATCATGGTTACAACACCGCCATGATCCTCTCCCTCTGGTATTTGATCAGCATCTGCAACCAGTGAGACATCCGCTAAGAAACCAACTAAAGAAATCTCTTCACCTTCATCTACCTCACCCTCCTCATACTCAGTTGCAACTGCAACTAACTCTTCCAAGTTCTCAATCCTCACCTCATCTTGTGGATCATTACTCTGCGATAACTCAGCTAACAAACCAGATTGTTCAAGGGTTGCTTGCGCAATTACTGAAGGCCGAGTTTTTGCCTCTGCTAAAGTTTGTAAAGATTGAATTAATTTAACAAACTCAACGAGTGAGGCAGCAGATCTTGGTGCGATATCAGAGTTCTTCTCAACCTCACACAACCCCTGCCAAAAAGAGATGTTATTTGCTTGGGCGTATAGATCTAATTGATCTAATGCTCGATCACCAATACCTCGTTTTGGAGTGTTAATAATTCTGCGCATTGATACTTCATCATTTGGATTAGCAATTACTCGAAGGTATGCCAGAAAATCCTTAATCTCTTTTCGCTCATAGAACCTAACCCCGCCCACTACTTTGTAGGGAATTGCTACCCGCATAAATACCTCTTCAAATACCCGAGATTGGGCATTGGTTCTATAAAAAATAGCGGTATCCCCGGGATTAGATTTTCCTGAATCTTGTAATTTACGGATTTGTTGAACAACAAAATCTGCCTCATCATGTTCACTTTCTGCCACATAACCAGTGATTAACTCACCTGCGCCAGCTTCAGACCATAAATTCTTCTCTTTGCGGCCCTCATTGTTGGCAATCACGGAGTTAGCAGCATTTAAAATATTTTGGGTAGATCGGTAATTTTGCTCTAATAAAATTGTTTTAGCATTTAGGTAATCTGCTTCAAATTGCAAAATATTACGAATATTAGCTCCACGAAAAGCGTAGATCGATTGATCAGCATCTCCCACAACACAAAGCTCTGCTGGTGGGAAACCCTCTTGCTCACTGCCAACTAACTCTTTAATTAATACATACTGGGCATGATTTGTGTCTTGATACTCATCTACCAAGATATGTTTAAAGCGTGATCGATACTTTGCCCTACACTCAGGAAATCGCTGCATAACCTCAACTGATTTAGCAATCAGATCATCAAAATCCATAGAGTTAGCAGCTGATAATCGCTTTTGATAAATTGCAAAAACTTGGGCAACAATCTCTTGGAAGTGATCTTTACTCTGATTTAGATAATCAGCCGGACCAAGTAACTCATTTTTTGCTTGGGAGATTAATGCTGCTACCGCTCTGGGGGCGTACTTTTTGGCATCAAGATGTAAATCGCGCATTACTAGGGTGATTATTCTTAATGAATCACTTTGGTCATAGATTGTGAATGAGTTTGTATAGCCAAGTAATGCAGCCTCTCTGCGTAAGATTCGAACGCATGCTGAGTGAAAGGTTGATACCCACATCATCTTTGCTCGATCACCAACTAAATGTGTGACCCGCTCTTTCATCTCCCCAGCCGCTTTATTAGTGAAGGTAATAGCTAATACTTCATATGGTGCAACATTGCGCTCTGCTAATAAATAAGCCACTCTTCTGGTTAATACTCGCGTTTTACCAGAACCCGCACCAGCAACAACTAATAATGGTGATCCAGAGTGCTTAACCGCTGCTAATTGTTGAGGATTTAGACCATCAGTAAGCGCAGACATATTGGTAAGTCTATCCCTCGGGCAGACATAGGTAATTGCTGAGGTAATGTTGGCAATGATGGAGCCATTAAATGACAGTGAGATCGAGCGAGTATTAGTGGTAGTTGCTCACCCAGATGATTGTGACTTTGGTGCAGCTGGAACTACTGCGCTTTGGAGTGCGAAGGGAATTAAAGTCTCCTACTGCATTGCAACCAACGGAGATCAAGGTGGTGAAGATCTGACTGTGCCACGGGAGGAAATGCCAAAGATTCGCCAACGGGAGCAACGTGAGGCAGGAAAAGCGGTTGGTGTAAGTGATATTACTTTTTTAAATTACCGTGATGGTTGGTTAGAACCAACTATCGCCCTACGTAAAGATATTGTGCGCCAAATTCGAATTACTAAGCCTGACCGAATGGTTATTCAATCACCAGAGCGTAATTGGGATCGAATTGGTGCTTCCCATCCAGATCACTTAGCGGCAGGTGAGGCAGCAATCCAAGCAGTTTATCCGGATGCGCGTAACCTATTTGCATTTGAAGATCTAATAAGAGATGAGGGATTACAGCCTTGGCGAGTAAAAGAGGTCTGGGTGATGTCTAGTGCAAATCCAGATCATTTTGTAGATATCACTACAACTTTTGATAAAAAAATGCAGGCATTACATGCACATGTTTCACAAACTGCTCATAATGAAAACTTAGAAAAAATGGTGCGCGAGTGGGGAGAAAAAAACGCTCAGGCTAACAACTTACCAGCAGGATCTGTTGCAGAAGTCTTTAAGATTGTAAGTACTAATTAACGAACTCTTACCTTTTCAATTGCAATAGTTTGTTTTGGCATACCATCAGTTGTTCCATCAGTAACGCCTGCTTTTGCAATTGCTTTAACAATATCTAAACCTTTAATAACCTTGCCCCAGATTGTGTAACGCGGATTCATCGAAGTATCTTCATAAACAATGAAAAACTGGCTGCCATTTGTATTTGGCCCAGAATTAGCCATTGCCACAACTCCAGCAGGATAATTTTCTAAGGTTGGCAATGGTAAATTTTCATCACGGTAACTAAAATTAGGTCCACCCATTCCAGTGGCGGTTGGATCCCCACACTGCAAGACGTAAATTCCATCTGTTACTAAACGGTGGCAGATTGTTTTGTTAAAAAAGCCACTATTTGCTAGCGCTGACAAAGCGGTAACAGTGATTGGTGCATTTATTCCATCTGCTGCGATCACAATATCACCACAATTGGTGGTAAAAGTCATGGTTTTATTTTTGAATGGTTCTTTAATTTCAGGTGTGGTTATATTTTTTGCTGGCTGACCTTTAGCGTTAGTTTTTTTACACTTTACTTCAGCTGATTTGTTTGACGCTGCATTTGCTGAAACTGGAGGTAATAAAAATAAAATAACAAGTGTTACAAAGAAAGAAATTGGTTTTGTTATTTTTTGCATTTGATAATTGTAATCGAGTATTTTACTTGAAGGAAAAAAACATAAGAATTTACCTGATTTAAGGTCAAACTTTAAGTGATTTCACAGGTAGCAATTAAGATTGAACAATTACTTCAACCCGCTGAAACTCCTTCAGATCTGAGTAACCACAGGTTGCCATCGATCTGCGCAGTGCGCCAAATAGATTCATCGATCCATCCGATGTGTGAGATGGTCCAGTTAATACCTGCGCTAAAGTGCCGACCGTTCCAACTTGCACCCGATTGCCACGAGGAAGTTGGCCATGGTGTGCCTCTAATCCCCAATGCCAACCCTTACCAGGTGCCTCAGCTGCCTTTGCAAGTGGTGAACCCATCATTACTGCATCTGCGCCACATGCAATTGCTTTTGCAATTTCACCACTAGAACCAACTGAACCATCAGCAATCACATGCACATATCTGCCGCCGGATTCTTCTAAATAATCTCGCCGTGCTGAGGCCACCTCAGCAACTGCTGAGGCCATTGGTACTGATATTCCTAATACTTTCTTTGTAGTGTGTGCTGAACCGCCGCCAAAGCCAACTAAAACACCAGCAGCTCCTGATCTCATTAAGTGCTGCGCACCTTGCGCTGTAGCGCAGCCGCCAACAATTACAGGAACATCTAACTCGTAAATAAATTTCTTCAAATTTAACGGGACTATTTTGTCTGATACATGTTCGGCAGAAACTGTAGTTCCGCGAATCACAAATATATCTACCCCGGCATCAAGCACTGCTTTATGAAATTGTGCAGTTCGTTGTGGTGAAAGTGCTCCTGCAACCACGACTCCTGCCGCCCGGATTTGAGCAATTCGCTCTTTTATTAAAGTGGGCTGAATTGGGGCAGAATATATCTCCTGCATTTTTCTAATTGCTTTGTCCTCAGTAAGTTTTGACATTTGCAGTAATTGATTTTCAGCATCTTCATATCTTGTCCAAATTCCCTCTAAATTTAAAACACCTATACCCCCTGCTTTACCAATTTCAATTGCAGTTAATGGTGAAACAACAGAATCCATGGGTGCTGCCATAAATGGTAAATCAAACTTGTAAGCATCAATCTGCCAAGTAATTGAAACTTCCTCTGGATCTCTAGTTCGCCTAGATGGAACTATTGCAATATCATCAAATGAGTATGCTGCCCGAGCACGCTTGCCAGGACCTAATTCAATATCGGACATATCCCCAATCTTATCTGTTGGTACTTATCTGATGAAATCTAGGTCAATAAATCCCAGGCTTTAACCCCACCTGCAACCCCGGCTGAGTTTGGAATAATCTTCACCTTATAATCAAAACTTCTTAAAGCCGATTTACTTATCTTTGATGAGTTGCCACCACCGATATATAACTTATCCCAAATAATCATTGGATATAACTCACCAATTAGAGCTTTGACTCTTCTTGACCAAAGTTGATTGCCCATACGCCTGCGAGAGATCTCACCAATCCAAGCATCAATTGATTTACCATACCGAATAGTTGCATGTGAGATTTCAAGATGCGGGGCTAATTGACCATTATTAAATATTGCACTACCTAAGCCAGTTCCAAAAGTAAGTACTGTCTCCAATCCAATTCCGCTAATAACTGCTGCTGCATGAACTTCAGCATCATTTAAAACTAAAATTGGCAGCTTTAATTTTTTCTTCAGCCCTGCCTGCATATCAAAGCCATACCAAGCTTTTTTTAATTGTTGGTCAACCACACTTCTTGGACCATTTTTATTTATATAGTGCGGAATAACTACAATTTTTCCATCCCTGATCATTCCTGGCAGGCCAACTATGACTCGTTTAATTCGGATATCAGCTGTAACAAAATCTTCAATGATTTTTATTAATTTAGCCGGCGATAATGGGTATGGGGTTTTTAGATAGGGAAAATCAATTAAAACTTTTCCAGTTTTATCAAGCACAGAGGCCTTGATCCCAGTGCCACCGCAATCAACGGTTAGCGTTGTAAGTTTCACCGATTGATGTTAATCGATTAAAACTACTTTGAGAACAAGGCCTCGTAAGTGAATTTACCTTATTTAGTGGGAGTGCCCGCCTGCTCCATGTGAGTGGCCATGCCCTGCACTCTCTTCCTTTTTCTCCTCTGGAGTTTCAAAGACAAGTGCTTCAGTTGTAATAAACATGGCTGCAATCGAGGCTGCATTTGCCAAGGCTGATCTCGTTACTTTAACTGGATCAATTACACCCTCTTTAACAAGATCGGTATAAGTTTCTAAAAAGGCATTAAAACCCTCATTTGGTTTCATAGTTCGTACCTTTGAAACTACAACGTAGCCTTCTTGGCCAGCATTTTCTGCAATCCAACGAAGAGGCTCATCACATGCCTTACGGACTAGACGAACACCAACTGCTCGATCACCTTCAAAACCTAAATCATTATCAAGTGCGGCTGCAGCATGTACTAGTGCAGCACCCCCACCAACAACAATTCCCTCTTCTACCGCTGCTCTAGTTGCAGAGATTGCATCTTCAAGTCGATGCTTCTTCTCCTTCAACTCAACCTCAGTGTGTGCGCCAACTTTGATTACACAAACTCCACCAGCAAGTTTTGCCACTCGCTCCTGTAGTTTTTCACGATCCCAATCAGAGTCGGTGTTTTCAATCTCCCGACGAATTTCAGTTACTCGAGATGCAACAGCCTTCTTATCACCGGCGCCATCAACAATTGTGGTGTTATCTTTTGAGATGACAACTCTTCGAGCCTTACCCAACATTGCGATATCTATCTGCTCAAGTTTTAAGCCAACCTCAGCTGAAATAACCTGTCCGCCAGTTAAAACTGCAATGTCATCTAGCATCGCTTTACGCCTGTCTCCAAAGCCTGGTGCCTTAACTGCGGCTGAGGCAAAGGTGCCACGCATGCGATTTACTACCAAGGTTGAAAGTGCTTCACCTTCAACATCTTCAGCAATAATTAATAGCGGCTTGCTTGCTTGCGCAACCTTTTCTAATACCGGCAAAATCTCACTTAATGCTGAGATTTTTTGACCAGAGATAAGAATGTAGGCATCTTCTAAAACTGTCTCCATCCGATCTGAATCAGTTACAAAGTAAGGTGAGATATAACCTTTATCAAATTGCATACCTTCAGTGAACTCAAGCTCAAGACCAGTGGTAGATGACTCTTCAACTGTAATAACGCCATCTTTGCCAACCTTGTCCATCGCCTCTGCGATTAAATCACCAATCGCTTTATCTTGAGCTGAAATGGTTGCTACATCTGCAATCTGTGACTTTCCACTAACTGCAGTTGAGTTTTTACGTAGCGCTTCAGTAATTGCATTTACCGCTTGCTCAATACCGTATTTAAGCTCCATTGGCTGAGCACCTGCTGCAAGATTTCGCAGCCCCTCTTTCACCATTGCTTGGGCAAGAACTGTGGCAGTAGTTGTGCCATCTCCTGCGACATCATTAGTTTTTTCTGCAACCTGCTTAACAAGTTGTGCGCCCATATTCTCAGCTGGATCAGATAGTTCAATCTCTTTGGCAATAGTTACACCATCATTGGTGATGGTTGGTGCACCATAACTCTTAGCAATAACTACGTTACGACCCTTGGGTCCAAGAGTTACCTTTACGGTGTCAGCAAGGATATTTACTCCGCGCTCCATCGCACGACGTGCGGCTTCATCAAATTGAAGTGATTTACCCACGATTACTTCTTCGCAATAATTGCTAGTACATCACGGGAGGAAAGTACTAAGTACTCCTCATTGTTGTACTTAACCTCAGTGCCGCCATACTTTGAGTAAAGCACGGTGTCACCCTCTTTAATATCTAGTGGAATGCGATTTCCATTTTCAAATCGTCCAGGTCCTACTGCCATCACAGTTCCCTCTTGTGGCTTCTCTTTAGCAGTATCTGGAATAACTAATCCAGATGCAGTCTTCTGCTCTGCCTCATTTGCCTTAACAACAATTCGATCTTCTAGTGGCTTAATTGAAATTGCCATCCTGATATCTCCTTCTTAGATTCGGTATTACCCTCTGAAGTACCCCGCAGATTAATTAGCACACGAGGCCCTAGAGTGCTAAAGCCAACTTTAAAGGGCGGTGCTTAGCAGTGCAAATTAAGCGCTTATCTACCAGATCACCTGAGTGATAGCCGCGGCTGAATCAGCCCCAATACCCATCTGGGAGGGCTTCACGCCCTCATTTATCGCAAGGCTACCGAGTGCTGCCACCATCGCCCCATTGTCGGTGCAAAGAGCAATCGGTGGGATAGAAAGCTTGATCTTGCTCATTTCACACCGCTGCTTTGCCATCTCTCGCAGCCTGCTGTTGGCGGCCACTCCTCCTGCAATAACTAAATTATCAATTCCACTTTCCTT
>SXRC01000061.1 GCA_005793655.1 Actinomycetota bacterium | reverse complement strand
TTACTAGCGATAATCCACGCTCTGAATATGCTGACCAGATTTTGTCACAGATGACTAATGGGCTCATGCTGGGTAGTAAAGGCTTTGTAGTTCCAGACCGCAAGCAGGCGATTGATCAGGCAGTTAAATTAGCAAAGGATGGCGATACAGTTTTGGTTCTAGGAAAAGGACATGAAAGTGGGCAGGATTTCAAGGGTGTAATCACGCCATTTGATGATCGAATAGAGCTGGCTGAATCTATTAAGCGGGGCATGAAATCATGATTAAGATTTCAGCAGCTGAATTTGCCAAGGTAGTTTCGGGAAAACTGCACAATATTCCAGAGGCAATGATTATTGATCAAATTCCGGTAATAAATTCGAAAAATGCTACAAAAAATACATTTTTTGTTGCCTTTAAAGGTTTAAATGTGGATGGACATGATTTTGTCAGTGAAGCAATTAGCAACGGAGCCAAGTTTGTATTAGCTTCTAAACCAGTTGAGGCTGCTTCTATTGTGGTTGCAGATGTTGGTCAAGCGCTTTTGGATCTAGCAAAATATGTTCGAGAAAGCATCAAGGATTTGAAGGTTATTGGGATAACTGGTTCACAAGGCAAAACCACCACTAAAGAACTCTTAGACTCAATTCTGAAAAATATTGGTCCAACTATTTCAACATTGGATAATCTCAATACCGATATTGGAGTTCCGTTGACGCTACTTAGGTGCACGGAAACTACGAAATATTGCATTTTAGAAATGGGCGCCAGGCATGTTGGTGATATCGCAAAGCTGACAAAGACTTCAGCACCAGATGTAGCGGTGGTCTTAGTTGTTGGTCAGGCACATTTAGGTGAATTTGGATCTGTTGAGAAATTAGCAAAAACTAAGGCTGAATTGATCGATAACTTGGGTGAAGGAAAAATTGCAGTATTAGGAAGTTATGACCCATTCACACCAAAAATGGCTGATAAGTTAAAAGTTAAGAAAATATTGTTTGGTGAGGGACAGGAGATAAGACCTGCCGATATTGAGATCCATGGGGGATATGCAAAATTTGATTTAGTCACACCAAAGGATCGGAGCAGAGTCTCACTACAAATTCTTGGTGAGCATCAAATTGCAAACGCATTGGGAGCAGCTGGTGCAGCTTTTGCACTCGGTATAAGTAATGAGAAAATATCTTTAGGGTTGACTACCGCTGCTTTAAGCAGCAAGTGGCGCATGCAAATTGAAGAACTTTCTGAGATAAAAATAATTCATGATTATTACAACGCTAACCCAGAGAGTATGAAGGCAGCGGTGAAATCACTGGCTTTCTTAAGCCAAGAAAGTGGCGGACAATCTTGGGCGATTTTAGGCAAAATGCATGAACTGGGTGGATCTGAGAAATCTGGCCATGAAGATGTTGCGCAATACTGTGCTGAGGTTGGGGTGGACCACCTAGTCAGCGTGGGCACGGAGCTCTATACACTGCCTGCAAAAAAAGTTTCTGAGGGTAATTTGCTCGTGCATAAGTGCTCAAATCCACAAGCTGTTTTAGAGTTAGTCAATAATTTTTCTGCGGGTGATGTGGTTTTGCTCAAGGCATCAAGGTCTGAGAAGTTTGAAGAGTTAGCAAACTTAATTAAAGATGCATGGAATGGGAGAGAAAAATGAAAGGTATCTTGCTCTCGGGCGCTATAGCTGCAATTTTCGCTTTATTCGCAACGCCTGCATTAATTAAAATATTGGCAAAGAAAAATTATGGCCAAATAATTCGTGAAGATGGACCCACTACACATCATGTGAAGCGTGGGACACCAACTATGGGCGGTATTGCATTAATAGCAGCGGTTATTGTTGGCTACTTTGGTAGTCATTTAATTACGGGAGTCTCTCCAACTACATCAGCCCTATTAGTTATCGCATTAATTGTGGGCCTTGGACTTGTTGGATTATTAGATGACTGGCTCAAAATAGTAAAGCAAAGATCGTTAGGATTAAAAGCTAAACAAAAATTATTTGGCCAAGCTTTAGTTGCTGGTGTATTTGCTTATGCTGGTTTGCAGTTCCCAGATCAGGATGGATTAACTCCGATATCTGCAAACCTATCAACTGTGCGAGATACTGCAATAAAGTTGTCAGTAGCACTAGTAATTATTTGGGTAATTTTGATGGTTCTGGCAACTAGCAATGGCGTGAATTTAACCGATGGCTTAGATGGCCTAGCCACTGGCGCAGCTGTAATGGTATTTACTGCTTTTATTTTGATTGGAGTTTGGGAATTTGGCCAAAGTTGTGCGGTTTCACCAGGACTTAAATGTTATGAAGTTCGAGATCCGCTTGATCTTGCCGTTTTAGCGGCTGCGTTAGCGGGTGCATGTGGCGGATTTTTATGGTGGAATGGTTCGCCTGCAAAAATATTTATGGGAGATGTTGGTTCCCTAGCACTGGGTGGAGCGTTAGCTGGAATGGCTATTACTTTAAGAACACAACTGCTGTTAATTGTGCTTGGTTTTATATTTGTGCTCATTACCGCATCAGTAATTATTCAAGTAGTTTATTTTAAAATTTCAGGAGGTAAGCGGGTCTTTAAAATGGCACCGTTACAGCATCACTTTGAATTAATGGGTTGGGGTGAGGTGACTATCGTCATCAGGTTTTGGATCATCGCAAGTCTTGGTGTTGCCGCAGGTTTGGGTTTATTTTATGCCCAATGGGTCGTTTCTTAACATGAACTTTGTTGCCGAATTAGCAACCAAAAAGTGTTTAGTTATAGGTGCAGGTATAACTGGTCGATCCGTAGCAAAGGCTTTAAAAAAGTTTGGCGCAACTGCTGTTTTGTTTGATGAAAAACTAACCAATGATTCAGCTGTTACAAATCAAATTCCAGATGCAATTTCACTTGCTGTGGTTTCACCAGGCTGGCGCACAGACCATCCAATAATCTCAAAGATCAAAGCCAGTGGTATTGAGGTAATAAGTGAGATTGATTTCGCATGGAAAATTAAAGAGGTGATAGCTCCAAATCAAAAATGGATTGCCTTGACTGGGACAAACGGCAAGACCACCACTATCAAAATGGTTGAATCAATTTTTAAAGCAGCAAAGATTAATGGCGTAGCCTGTGGGAATGTGGGTGAAACTGTCATTGATGCAGTAGTTGCAGATAAGCCTTATGAGTACTTGGCCTTAGAGCTTTCATCATTTCAAATCGAATGGAGTGACTTAGCAAAGTATGAGGCGGTGGCGGTTCTCAATATCGCCCAAGATCATATTGATTGGCATGGAAGTTTTGATGCTTATACTTTGGCAAAACTAAAATTGCTCAAGCAAAGCGCAAAAGTCATATTAAATAAATCAGATGCTGAGTTATCGCGTCGAGTAAAAACAGCTTCAGTTATATGGTTTTCACTAGGTACCCCAAATCCTGGTGAGCTGGGCGTAGTGGAGAATCTATTGATAGACCGTGCTTTTTCACCTTCACCTGCACAAGCAAATGAGATTTCAGAGTTAGTCGATATAACACCAACAGTTCCTCACAACATACTAAATGCGTTAGCAGCAGCAGCCTTGGCTCTGGCAGTAGGTGTCAAATATGAATTCATCAAATCAGGTCTTAGAAATTTCACATCAGATCACCACCGCATGGAACTGGTAATAAGCAAGAATGAAATCAACTGGATTGATGATTCTAAAGCAACTAATCCGCATGCTGCCATTGCCTCATTACTAGCAAATTTCAATGTGGTGTGGATTGCAGGTGGACTTGCAAAAGGGGCGAGTATGGATGAGCTATCGCAACGATGTTCAGGCAGAATCAAATCGGTGATTTTAATTGGACAAGATCGAGAGTTAATTGCAGAGGCTTTCAAAAACCATTCACCTTCAATTGAACTTTATAGGATTGATCAAATTAGCGATGCAAAAAAACTGATGGATGATGTGGTAATTCAAGCAATCAAAATAGCTAAGCCGGGGGATACTGTTTTATTAGCGCCAGCTTGTGCTTCGATGGATCAATTTAGCTCTTATATAGAGCGTGGGCAATTATTTGCCCAGGCAGTTAAGGCATTGGTGTGAAATGAGTAGCAATTTAACTGTGCGTAAATACTCTAGAATTCTTACCAGACCTGAGTTGCCGTATTACTTAATAATTTGGAGCACACTTTTCTTATGTGCACTTGGCTTAACTATGGTTTTATCGGCATCAACTGTTACTTCACTAAATGAGAGTGGCAATACCTACTCAATATTTATTAAGCAATTTTTCTTTTTAGTCCTCGGTGGCTTCGCATTTTATTGGTCATATCGAGTTCGAGGCTCTATTTGGCCAAAAATCGCCCGGTACTCCCTGAGTATTTCTATCTTAATTTTGTTACTGCCATTCATACCAAATCTGGGGAAAAACATTAATGGAAACCGAAACTGGATTGAAATTGCTGGATTCACCTTGCAACCCTCAGAGTTTGCAAAGTTTGGTCTAATTCTTTGGTGCTCTCTTCAACTTCGAAAAATAGGAGATGCACCAGCTAAGCGAAGTAATTTTTTAATCCTTTTACCTGGATTAGTTGCGATAGAAATCTTAATTTTATTGGGACGAGATCTTGGAACAGCGCTCTTGGTTTTAATCATATTTACTGGGGTGTTATTTATCTCTGGTGCCCCGATCAAACATTTTGCTGCGATTGGTGTTTTAGGAGTAGTTTTTGGAACTGCCTTTGTATTAAGCAGTAATTATCGAATGGGTAGATTTGCCGCCCTTTTTGATCCATTTGATGAGCGGTATTACAAGTTTGCAGGTTGGCAGCCAGCACACAGCATTATGGGACTTGCAAGTGGTGGTTTGTGGGGTAGCGGGTTGGGTGCAAGTAAACAGAAATGGGCGAACCTAGCTGAAGCACACACAGATTTCATTTTCTCAGTAATTGGTGAAGAGCTTGGTTTACTTGGCACATTACTGGTGTTGGCACTTTATGTGGCACTGATTTATTCAATCCTTCGAGTGGCACTTAAAACTAAGGATCATTTTTCTAGATATGTAACAGCCGGCATTGCATGCTGGCTGATTGCACAGATTACAATAAACGTTGGCTCTGCTACCTCGTTGTTGCCAGTAATCGGTGTAACGCTGCCATTAATCTCCTACGGCGGCTCATCTTTGTTAGCTAATTTAATCGCAATAGGTTATGTCCTGGGTGTAGCTAGGCGCACACCTGAGATTGCAGATGGTATTAAGGCAAGCAGATTGCGAAAAATGAATCAATGAGAGCCAAAATACTATTTGCTGGTGGTGGAACAGCAGGTCATGTTGAACCAGCATTAGCGGTTGCTAATTGGCTGCACGCTAATAAACCAGAGTGGGAAATAACCTTTGTCGGTACTAAATCTGGCCTTGAGAACCAATTGGTTCCACAAGCAGGTTTTGATTTAATCCATATCCCTAAAGTCCTAATGCCAAGGCAGATCACGCCAGCCACATTTATATGGCCAATAAAAATAGTTTATGCCACGATTAAAGCTTTTAAAATTTGTCGGCAGTCAGATTTAGTAATTGGATTTGGCGGATACGCCTGTCCTCCGATGTATTTATCTGCTGCTATTTTACGCAAACCAATTTTTATTCATGAGGCAAATGCCATCCCAGGTTGGGCAAACAGGCTAGGTGTGCCATTCGCTGATCAAATTTTTATCGCTTTTTCTAGGGCTGGACAAAAGCTAGGAAGATGGCGCAAAGCTAAATTAAGTGGCATGCCGATCAGGGCTGAGATAATTGCAGCAGCGTATCTTTCAAGTGATGAGTCGGCAAAAATAAAACAAGCGCAGATAGAGAAATGGAAACTATCTCTAACCAAACCAACAATTTTAGTCTTTGGTGGCTCCCAAGGATCTCGGCATATTAATGAAGCAATATTGCAATCGTTATCAGTATTTGCTGAAAAGGGTGTGCAGGTTGTTCATTCAGTTGGGCGTAATAACCCGATACCAACCTCAACTGAAAATTACCTACCAGTTTCCTATATCGATGACATGTCCGCCGCCTATCATGCGGCTGATCTGGTGATTGCACGAAGTGGCGCTCTGACCTGCGCTGAATTGGCTGCAGTTGGCAAGTTTGCGATTTTAATTCCACTGCCAATTGGAAATGGCGAGCAGGCGGCGAATGCCGCTGACTTACAGATGGCTGGTGCGGCTGAGGTAGTTGATGACAATAAATTTAATGCTGACTGGTTAATTAGTAACTGGGATCAAATATGGCAAAAAGTAAGCAATTACCAACCAAGTGTGCGCGGTGAATTTTCAGCTAGCCAGATAATTGGTCAGGCAATAATTGACCGAGTTGGCAGTGGTAAATGATTTCTAATCAGGGATATAAATTAAGTGAGTTAGCAAAATTAAAGATTCATTTCATTGGTATTGGCGGAGCTGGAATGAGTGGAATTGCACGAATCATGTTGGCAAAAGGTTTTAGCATATCTGGCTCCGATAAAAATGATTCTTCACTACTAACCTCCCTTAAAGCATTAGGTGCTGAGATATTTATCGGTCATGATGCTCAAAATTTAGGCCAAGCAGAGTTGGTAATAGTTTCTTCCGCAATTGCAGATAGTAATCCAGAATTAACTGCAGCAAAAGCAAAAAGTATTCCAGTAGTTCAACGGGCTAATGCGTTGGCTTGGTTAATGTCTGATTCCACTTCTATTGCAGTGGCAGGCACACATGGAAAGACCACAACCACCGCCATGTTGACTGTGGCCTTGCAATCTGCCGGCCTTGACCCATCTTTTGCAATCGGTGGAACAATTAATACCGCCGGTACAAATGCTCACAGTGGCAGTGGCTCAATATTTATCGCCGAAGCAGATGAATCAGATGGATCATTTCTGGCATACCAGCCAACTGGCGCCATTATTACCAACATTGAATTGGATCATGTTGATCACTTTGCCAATGAAGCAGCGGTCTTTGAGGTGTTTGAGCAGTTTGTTTCATCGATCAAGAGGGATGGTTTCTTAGTCGCCTGTGGTGATGATCCGGGTGTCAAAACTCTTTTAAAACGGATTAACAGATCAGATTTAAGAATTTTCCTTTATGGCAAAGATGAAAATAACGATTTTAGAATTAGTAAAATTGCCTTAGCACCAACCACCTCTACCGCATCAATTTCGAGCACTGGCAAAAAACTAGGCGAGCTACAACTTTCACTTCCGGGGGAGCACAATCTGCTCAATTCCTTAGCGGCTTTTGCAGCAGCAACTGCGGTGGGGGCGGCTGAGGATAAGTTGATATTAGGTCTTAAAAGCTTCACTGGCACCAGGCGCCGCTTTGAATTAAAAGGAGAGGTTGGTGGAGTTAAGGTGATTGATGATTATGGTCATCATCCAACAGAGTTAACTGTCACATTGATCGCTGCAAAAAATTTAGCACAAAGTGGCAGGGTATTAGTAGTTTTTCAACCCCACCGTTACTCAAGAACTGCCGCTTTTGCTCCTGCCTTTGCTACCGCTCTACAAATAGCTGACTTTACTTTTTTGCTTGAAGTTTATGCAGCAAGTGAAAAGCCCATATCTGGAGTCTCATCACTATTAATTGCTAAAAACATGACAGATGCCCAGGTGAAATTTGAACCATCCATGTTGACGGTGGTCAGTGAGGTGGCGGCCATGGCAAAGAACGGTGATGTGATTATTACCCTTGGAGCTGGTGATGTTAACTCCCTTGGTGAGCCGATCCTGCGGGCACTATCTAGTCGCTAAATTATCCATGGCGTATAAAGTAAAAAAGCGATTCAAACGCTTGGTAATAACTACTACCACCATTACTGTGTTTGCAGCAGTGGCTTATTTGTTGGGGTGGTCATCGGTATTAACGGTTAAGAGTATTGAAGTAACTGGCACGTCTGCGACCCAAGTGATTCTTGATCAACTACAAAATGATGAGATTTCACTGCAGATGGGGCAAAAGTTTGCAAGGGTGGATCCAAGAGCTATTGAGAGGTCAGTCAGTAAATTGGATTGGCTAGC
>SXRC01000005.1 GCA_005793655.1 Actinomycetota bacterium | reverse complement strand
TTTTTCTGTGACCAACGATATTAAATCGATTCGCTCTGCCATAGATCAGGCGTTAAATGAGTTTATTCAACATGAAAATAAATACCTGGCAGGAATCGGCCCAGAGCTTAATCCAGTCGCAGAGGCTGTAGAGAGATTCTTGCTAGATGGTGGCAAAAGATTGCGTCCACTTTTTGCATATGTTGGCCTATTGGGAGCTGGCATTCAACCAAATAAATCTATGTTAAATGCGATAGCAAGTCTTGAATTAGTACATGTTTGTGGGCTTATTCATGATGATGTAATGGATGGTTCTGATACTAGAAGAGGTGCACCAAGTATTCATAAATCCTTTGAAGGGATGCATTCAGCGAAAAAACTTGTTGGGTCACCAGAAAAATTTGGTATCGCATCTGCAATATTGATTGGTGACTTAGCACTCATTTGGTCTGCGCAAATGCTTCACAACTCAGGTCTTACTAATGAGGAATTAATCTCAGTATTACCAGTTTATGATGAGATGCGAGTAGAGCTAATGGCTGGTCAATATCTAGATGTTTACGAACAGTCGTTGGGAACTCAAAGTATTGAGAGATCTTTAAAAGTTGCTAGATTCAAATCTGGAAAGTACACAATCCAGCGGCCATTGCATTTTGGCGCAGCTTTAGGAAAAGCAGATGAAGGGCTTATTTCTACTTACACAAATTTTGGAATTCCTCTAGGCGAGGCATTTCAGTTGCGAGATGATTTGCTTGGAATCTTCGGTGATCCTACGCAAACAGGTAAACCGAGCGGTGATGATCTCCGTGAGGGAAAGCGGACAGTTTTAATGGCGGTTGCCATGGACAAATCCAATAAAACACAGCTTGAAGAGATTAAGAAATTATTTGGAGACCCAAATCTCACCTACAAGCAGGTTGAGCAGCTACAAGAAATAATTATTGAGACAGGTGCTGTTTCTCACATCGAATCTATGATCGAAGAGTTCACATCTACTTCACTCTCCGCCTTAAATCATGGTGGAATTAACCCTATTGGCAAGGGATTGTTAACCGAATTAGCAATACTTGCTACAAGTAGAAAGATTTAATTGTGCCAGCAAAGGTAAAAGGACCAACCGATAATGTAGTAATTGTCGGTGCAGGACTTGCCGGATTAAGTGCTGCCCTGAGGTTGGCAGGTGCTGGACGTAAGGTAACTGTTGTAGAACGCGAATCTGTGCCAGGTGGCAGAAATGGTTTGCTGAATAAATCTGGGTACTCATTTGATACCGGGCCATCGGTTTTAACTATGCCAGATTTAATCGCCGATGCGCTTGCTTGTGTGGGTGAGGATATTAAAGATTGGTTGGATTTAATCCCACTTAAACCACTTTATCGAGCATTTTACGACGACGGATCACAACTTGATGTTCATTCTGATACAAATCAGATGCGGGAAGAGATTGCTAAAACAATTAGTCCGGCAGAAGCGGTTGGTTATGGTAAGTACGTAGATTTTGTTACCAAATTATATAAGTATGAGATGAAGGATTTTATTGACAGAAACATTGATTCACCCTTGAATTTGTTAACACCTAACCTAGCCAAACTTATTGCTTTAGGTGGATTTCGTAAGCTCTCCCCCAAGGTAAATCAATTTCTAAAAGATCCTAGAACCCAAAAGGTTTACTCATTCCAAGCGATGTATGCAGGTGTTAGTCCCCAACAAGCATTAGCTATTTATGCCGTAATTGCATACATGGATTCAGTGAATGGCGTTTTCTTCCCTAAGGGAGGCATGCATGCTGTTCCTCGAGCTATGGCTGCAGCAGCACAAAAACATGGTGTTACCTTTATATATAATTCCACAGTCACCGCAATAGAAAAAAGCAATGGCAGAGCAACCGCAGTTGTAACCGAATCAGGTGAGCGTATTACTTGCGATGTAGTTGTTTTAAACCCAGATTTGCCGGTTGCTTGGCGTGATTTATTGGGCGGTCAACCAAGATCTGTGAAACGACTTAAATACTCACCTTCTTGCGCGACATTGCTGATTGGTTCAAGTAAAAAATATGACCATCTTGCCCATCACAATATTCACTTTGGTAAATCATGGGCTGGTGTATTTGATGAGTTAATTAAGAAAAAAACCTTAATGAGTGATCCTAGTATTTTAGTAACACTACCTTCAAAGGATGATCCAACACTTGCTCCTGCAGGTAAATCCTCTTACTATGTTTTATTTCCGACGCCAAACCTAACTGCTGATATTGATTGGAAAAAAATCGGTCCTAGATATCGCGATGAAATGATTAAAGCCTTAGAGGATCGCGGCTACAGCGGATTTGCAGATAGTATCGAGGTTGAACACCTAACTACCCCACTGGATTGGCAAAAACAAGGAATGGAAGCGGGTGCACCATTTGCAAGTGCGCACACTTTTTTCCAAACCGGGCCATTTAGACCAAGAAATCTTGCCAAAGGTTATGAGAATATTGTCTTTGCTGGCTCAGGCACTCAACCTGGAGTTGGCGTACCAATGGTTTTAATCTCTGGCAGATTGGCCGCAGAACGAATTGTTGGACCAGTTAAATAGAAATGGATGAACTAACCGCAGCTGGGATTGTGGATCCAAAGCTACGCGCTTCATACCAAGAGTGTAAAAGACTTAACTCAATACATGGCAAGACTTATTACTTGGCCACACTTCTGCTGCCACCAGCTAAGCGACCTCATGTACACGCTTTATATGGTTTTGCGCGTTATGCAGATGAAATCGTAGATGATCTGGCTTCCAATCTAACTTTAGATGAAAAAGCATTGCTCCTAAAAAAATGGAGTAACCAAGTGCTTTCAGATATCAAATCTGGCAGTAGTAATGATCCAATTGCAGCGGCAGTAGTTGATACGACCAGTAGATTTAAAATACCAATTGCTCATTTTGAAGCATTTTTGCATTCGATGAACATGGATTTAACTGTGAGGCAGTATCAGACTTATGAAGATCTTCATGAATATGTCTATGGATCAGCTGCAGTTATCGGGCTACAGATGGTCTCGGTGCTGGGAACAATATCGCCTGATACAGTAACTTCAGCAAATGAAGCAGCAGAAAAGTTAGGAATTGCTTTTCAATTAGCTAATTTTATTAGAGACGTTGGCGAAGATTTAGATCGCGGCCGGGTGTATTTGCCCATGACTGAACTTGAAGCCCATGGTGTCAACCGCCAGATGCTGGAGGAAAGAGTTATAACACCTCAAATAAAAAGTGCACTCCAGGAGCAAATTCAAAGGGTAAGAAAATTGCAAAATGAATCCACCGATGGGATAAAACTGCTAACTCCTGGGGCTAGAGAGTGTATTCAAGCTGCAAGCCAACTTTACTGTGGGATTGTCGATGAAGTTGAAAAAATTGATTATCAAATATTTACGAAACGAGCTAAAACCTCAAATTGGCGAAGAACTAAAGTTGCCCTACCCGCTTATCTTCGCGCAGTGCTAAGTCGGTAACTAACTTTTTTGCACACCAACTCTGCCCCAAAATACCCACAAACTCATCACACTTAGTACTAATGCAAATCCAAACAAAAGATCTTCAGCTGGCGCTGATGCTATTCGAATACCCGTTATTGCATCTGGACTATACATAACAATATTTCTTGAAGTAAGCCACCAGTTAGTCAAAAGTTGAAATGGCAGAATAATTGAATAGCTAGTCCAAAAGACTCTTTTAGTTATCAATCTACTTTTAATTAGAAAATAATCACAGATAATTGCGAGTAAGAATGCGATAACTGCAATATCGGTATAAACCACTATTCATCACCAACAATCCAGTGTTTTTTCACAGTTCGCACTGCTTGGATTGTCATTAATGCTGCTAGCGGCACTACCGTAAAAAAAAGAAACTCTTCAAGTGGGATATTAAAAGGGCCAACAATTCCAAGCATCTGTGTCTTATCGAAATACCAATGCCCTTTAGAGATTGCATAGGCATCCCAGGCTAAAAATAAGAGTGCTGCTGGAAATATACTTAAGAACGCTCGCTTAAAACGGCGCAATACACCAGTTTTTAAATACAGCTCTAACCAAAAGGATCCAAGCACTGTGAACAAGATCATCGCCATATAGCCAAACTTCAACACGTGGTAACTATAGACAATTTTATGGTGGGCTAAGATATATAACACGGGAGCTAAGAGATTTAGCTGAGAGGGCCTGAAACTCAGGCTGACCGATGGACCAGTTCGGTAATGCGAATTGGAAAGGATACTCAGATGTCGCTGCTAGAAATTTTTGCCTTTTTTATCTCACTCGCTGGTGTAAGTCTGGGCGTATTAGGACCTCGCATCACTTGGATTTTTTGGAGTATTGGGAGTTTGCTTTATGCGGTCTTATTTTTTCAATCGGCTTACTATGCAAGTGCTACTCTGCAATTCGTCTTTATAGCTGGCGGAATCTGGGGATGGTTTGGTTGGGGTCCCAAAGGTGCCAAGCCTAGAAAATCCACAAATAGGGAACGAATAATTTTAGTTACTTCTCTAGCTTTATTCTCATTCGCACTCTGGCCTGTTTTAGTAAACATAGGTGCAACCTCATCTGCTATTGAATCTTTTGGTTTTGTTGGCAGTGTTATGGCTCAGTTATTAATGGTTTGGCAACGCTTTGAAGCATGGCCAATATGGTTCATAGTAGATGTTGCCTATACCTATCAGTACTTCAAAGGTGAGCTTTATTTGACTGCATTTCTATATGCAATTTTCACAGCAATTGCTGTTTGGGGATGGATTCGTTGGTATCGGGAATCTAAAAAAAATCATAATGATTAATTATCATGATTTATTGGGCCAGATCGAAAAATTAAATACAACCCAATCTATTGTCCTGGCAATTGATGGAGTTGCAGGCTCAGGTAAAACCACCTTAGCATCAAGATTATGTAGTGATCTAAAAAGTTGCCAAGTTGTTCACATGGACGATTTATATGCGGGTTGGGATGACCCTCTGTCACAAAGACTCACAGCCAGAGTAATGAGAGAGCTGCTAGAACCATTTAAGAATCAGATATCGATTAGATATCAAAAATTTGATTGGATGCTAAATAGATTCGATAAATTTGTGGATCTAAAATCCTCGAATATATTAATACTTGAAGGAGTGGGCTCTGGGCAACGGGAGTTTCGTAAGTATTTTTCCAAAACAATATGGGTTGAATATGATCCAGGGCAAGGTTTTGATCGGGTTATTGCACGAGATGGTGAAGGCATAATTGCTGAAATGAAAAATTTCTTACTAGACCAGAATAAACATTTTACTGCTGAATTAACGAAGAATGCTGCGGATTACACCATTTCTGGTGCGCCTTAAACTCTTATTTAAGCACCCTCCCCTTAAACTTTCATTATGTCTGATTTGACTGGTGAGCTGATAGATAATCGCTATCTCCTTCAGCGAAAATTGGCTGCTGGTGGTATGGCAACAATTTATGCCGGTATTGATACTCGCTTAGATCGTCCAGTTGCAGTAAAAATCATGCACTCTCACTTGGCCAATGATGAGGCATTCGTTTCGAGATTTATAAAAGAAGCAAAAGCAACTGCAGCTTTATCTCATCCAAACATAGTTTCAATCCAAGATCAGGGATGGAATCAAGGCGGCCCACCTGCAGTATTTCTAGTAATGGAGTTAGTAGAAGGAACAACTCTGCGTGACTACTTAAATGCAAACTCTGAGTTATCAATTGAGCAGACTATGCAAATAATCAATCCAGTTCTCAGCGCGCTATCCGCCGCCCATCGAATTGGCATAATTCATCGAGATATAAAGCCAGAAAATATCTTGATATCAAAAGATGGACGAATAAAAGTTGCAGATTTTGGATTAGCAAGAAATACGGCAATGAATCAAACAATGACTGCTGAATCGAGTGTGGTGCTAGGAAGTGTTTCCTATCTTTCACCCGAGCAGGTTCAGCGAGGAGTTGCAGATGCAAGAAGTGACGTATATGCAATCGGCATTGTTTTATTTGAAATGCTAACTGGATCCAAGCCATATGAAGGTGAGACCCCGATACAAATCGCCTATCGGCATGTCAATGATCGTATTCCTAATATTCAAAGCCTTAAGCCAAGTACTCCTGCAGTTATTGCTGAGTTGGTCTATGCCGCAACTGCGCCAAATCCTGACCAGCGGCCAAAAGATGCCGAAGAATTACTAAATAAGTTACGTGAGATTCAGATACAAATTGATCCAAAGCGAAGGCAAATGAGTTTGGAACTTGATCTTCCACCTGTGGTTACAAAAAGTAGCAAGCGGGGTAAAGTATCAGTAGGTTCAGCTTTTGGTGGCCTGAAGGAAAAAACATCACAATTAATCTCATCTAAACCAATAAATGTAAGCAAGGCTGAGGACTCGGTGGGCACTAAAAAAAGAAAAGTTTCAAGAAGAGTCAAACGTAATCGAATTATTGCTCTGCTGTTGCTGTCTGGCTTGATTTTTGGTGGCTATCAACTACTTGGAGTTGGAAAAATTTCAGTTCCTTCACTTGCCGGAATGACACAAGCCGAGGCAAAAACAAGTCTGGCAGAGATTGGTCTTTACCTAGAGGTAGCAGAAGAGGTTTTTGATGAAGACATCCCTAAAGGAAAAGTAATATCTTCCATACCAGCTGGGGGTGGCAAGGTTTCACCCAATGGTGTTGTTGGGTTAGTGATATCCAAAGGTCAAGAGAGGATTCAAATTCCAGATCTTAAGGGCACAACCCCTGATGTTGCTTCTCAACAATTATCTGCTCTTGGCTTAACAGTTGGTGATATTAATGAAAGTTTTGATATGAAAGTTGCATCTGGTTTTATAATTACTAGTGACCCTAAGAATGGCGCTAAAGTTAAGCGCAGCTCAATTGTGAATTTAATAGTCAGCAAAGGAGTAGAGCAAATATCACTTGTTTCATTTGTAGGTAAGGGTGGCGATGAGGCACTTTCAGAGCTAACAAACAGGGGCTTTGATGTCGATGCTACTTATAAGTTTAGCGATAATGTCTTCAAGGGATTAGTAATTTCTCAAACTCCTGAGAAGTCTGAAGTAATCAGTATGGGAAGTAAAATAGAATTAGTCATATCAAAAGGACCAGAGTTTGTATTTGTGCCTAATGTTTTGGGCAAGAATAAAAATGATGCATCAGTGGATTTAGAGAATTTGGGATTAAAAATAAGCATAAAAGGTAGCGGAAAAGTTAACAATATCTCACCTGCCATTGGCACAAAAGTAAAACAAGGCACCACAATCACCCTGACTTTGCGATAGAAGTTTCTCGCCAATTCTCAGGTAGGCTCGCCAAATGGCTAATGCAAAAACTTATCCACGAATTGGGGCACATGTTCCAACCTCCGGTGGTATGGCCACGCGCTCGATTGAATATGCCTTAACGATTAAAGCTGAAGTGATTCAGGTCTTTGCATCTAGTCCCCGCACCTGGGCAACCTCGACACCAAATCATGCGATGGATGCAGCCTTTAAAGCAAAAACTACTGAACACGATATTGAAAGTTATGTTCACGCATCTTTTTTAATTAATTTAGGTTCTCCGACAGTATCAACATATGAGAATTCATTGTCGGCAACTGCATACTCTTTGAAACGGGGTCGAGAGATTGGCGCAAAGGGTGTAGTAATTCATACTGGATCTGCTGTTGATGATTCACATGTAAAGAAAGCATGGCAGCAAATTCATGAGGGCGTAATGCCCATTCTTAACAACCTTAAGGAAGATGATCCGTGGTTGCTTTTGGAACCAACTGCAGGGCAAGGAAAATCACTTGTTAAAAAACTTGATGACTTAACTAAATATTTTGAAGCCCTTGAATGGCATCCAAGAGTGGGCGTTTGCTTAGACACCTGCCATGTATTCGCTGCCGGCCATGACATAAAGAAGCCTGGTGGAATGAAGGAGACTATGGATTTATTGGTCGAGATTGCTGGTTTAGAACGTATTCAGTTGATCCACGCAAATGACTCAATGGATATCTGCGGAAACCTGAAAGATCGCCACCAGAATATTGGTAAAGGTGAAATCGGCAGCAAGCCATTCATAGAATTATTAGCCCACCCTGCTGTTGCTAATGCACCATTGATTCTAGAAACTCCTGGGGCAGAGCCAGAACATGGAAGTGAAGTAGCGTTGTTAAAAAAGATGCGAGATAAGTAATTGAAAATTAAAGCGCTCCTATACGTAGGATTACTGGCAACAACAGCTGTCTGGGGTGGATCCTTTGTTGTAATGAAAGATTCACTTGAGCGCCAAGATGTCTACTCATTTTTAGCATCTAGATTCATTTTAGCCGCCCTATTTATGTTTTTATACCGTCCAAATTCATTAAAAGGCTTAGACCGGAAGTTTATCTTGCGAGCAACTTTGGCTGGATTACTAGTGGGAAGTGGGTTTATATTTCAAACTTTTGGTCTAACTAAAGCAACTGTCTCAAACACCGGTTTCATTACCGGTTTATACCTTGTGTTTACACCCTTGATTGCATGGATCATACTTAAAAAGCATGTAGTCAAAATTCAATGGCTTGCTGTTGCAGTAGCCACCATCGGACTCTATTTAATCGCATACAATGGAATATCAGTTGGCATCGGTGAGATTTTGGTTTTAATCTCTGCAATACTTTTTGCTGCTCAAATAGTGACATTAAGTGAGTGGAGTGATGGCAAAAACGCTTATGCACTCACCTTAATTCAAATAATAGTCTCCTCCATCATTTTCTTACTCTTAACAGTGAAGAATGGCTATCAACCTCCACCAGATGGATCAGTATGGTCAGCTGTCTTATTTACAGCTTTTTTTGCTACCTTCCTAGGATTTCTAATCCAAGTAAAAGCACAATCGATGATGAGTGCAACAGCTGCTGGAGTACTTCTGGCCATGGAAGTGCCATTTGCTTTAGTTTTTGGACTTTACTTTGACAATGACCCGTTAACATTAAGAATTATTTCCGGTGGTACTCTAGTAATGGTTGCCATGGCAATGGTAATTTGGTCGGATACTAGAAAGAACAATTATGGAGAATCGAAATGACCAGTTCTAAAACAATAGATCTAAGGTCAGACACTGTCACAAAGCCATCAGTGGGTATGAGGCAAATGATGGCAGCAGCAGAGGTTGGTGATGATGTATACGGTGAAGACCCAACAGTAAATTCTCTAGAAAGCAGAGTTGCCTCACTCTTTGATAAAGAAGCAGCATTATTTTGTCCAACTGGTTCAATGGCTAATCAATTATCAATTCGGATGCTCGTAGCACCTGGTGAGGAGTTATTAACTGAAACTAACTCTCATATTGTTAGAGCAGAACTTGGAGCTGGGGCTGTATTTAGTGGAATAACTACTCGTACTTGGTTAGCAGATAGAGGATTATTAAATGCTGACGATCCACTCAATATTGCAAAACCAGATTCAGGGCCCTATCTAGTTTCCACAACCGCTATTGCTGTTGAAAATACTCACAACTTTGGTGGAGGCACTATTCAGCCAATTTCTGAGATAAAAAAGTTGCGACAAGAGAGTCAGAAACTAGGCATCTTTCTCCATTTAGACGGCGCACGTATTTGGAATTCTCATGTTTCCTCTGGTGTAGCGCTTAATGAGTATGGAAAATATTTTGACACGATCAGTGTCTGTTTTTCAAAGGGTTTGGGAGCACCGATTGGCTCGATAATGATTTCAGATGGGGAGAGAATTCAGAAGGCACGGCAGTGGCGAAAAAGATATGGTGGAGGTATGAGGCAAGTGGGTCTACTTGCAGCTGCAGGCCATTACGCGCTGGATAATAATGTTAAATTATTAAAAGCTGATCATCTGCGGGCAAAGTCAATTGCAAAAGCAATTGCTGCTGTTGCGCCAAATTTGATCAATCCTGATCATGTTGAAACCAATATCGTGGGATTAGATTTATCTACTTTAAAAATTACTGCAAATGAGCTCTCATCTTGGTTACAAGAGAAAAATATTCTGTCAGGGGCACTTGGGCCAAAGTATTTAAGGTTAGTTACACATCTAGATCTAACTGATGATGATGTTGAGTATGTAAATCAAGTGCTCCCTAAGTTACTGCAGCGCGCCCTCATGTCTTAGTAGCCACTCTTTAATTTTTACACCATAACCATAGTTTCCAAGCGCACCACTACTTTTCACTATCCGGTGACAAGGAATGATTGGCGCAATCAAATTATGACCACATGCGGTCCCGGCGGCTCTGATTGCATTTGCTGATCCTGCTCTTTTAGCCAGCTCTGCATAAGATAAAGTCTTTCCAGCAGGGATCTTACGCATCACCTTCCACACATCTTGTGAAAAGTTAGCACCCATCTGGCGGACCTTTATGCTATTTATAGCTTCTAGCTCACCATCGAAGTAATCATCAATAAGGGCAGAAATCATTGGAATTTTCTGGACTTTTCTAATACTCTTTGCAAAATCTTCATTAGATAGCCTTGCAACCAGATTATCTAGACCCTTAAATCCTGCAGCTAATAAAACGTTCTCATCTGAAATTAAATTCAAGGTGCCTACTGGAGTCTTAACGGTTGAAGTTAGTAGCATTTAACGATTTTATTCTGTATTACACAAATATTATTATTTATTTTTAACGATCTCGTAGCATCTCTGCTACTAGAAAGGCGAGTTCAAGTGATTGGGTGTGGTTTAACCTTGGGTCACAAGCACTCTCATACCTTGAAGATAAATCTTCATGACTTATTGCTTCTCCCCCACCAACACACTCAGTAACATCATCACCTGTCAGCTCAATATGAATGCCGCCTGGGTGGGTTCCTAACTTTTTATGCACTTCAAAAAATCCACGAACCTCATCGAGAACATCATCAAATTTTCTAGTTTTGTATCCACTTGGTGCTTCATAGGTGTTTCCATGCATCGGATCACATACCCAGAGAACTACTGCACCTGATTTTCTAACCGCCTCTACCAACGGTGGCAGTTTTTCACGAATTAAACCAGCTCCCATTCGGGTTATAAAAGTTAGCCGACCTTGCTCATTATCTGGGTTCAGTTTTTTTATAATAGCAAGCACTTCATCAGTTGTAGTTTTTGGACCAAGCTTGACGCCAATAGGGTTATGAATCTTTTCGGCAAAATCCATATGTGCACCATCTATTTGGCGAGTTCTCTCTCCGACCCAAACAAAATGAGCTGAAACATCATAAGGATTGTTAGTTCGAGAGTCGATTCTAGTTAGAGCTTTTTCGTACTCTAATATCAGTGCTTCGTGACTGGAATAAAAATCAACTGATTTAAACGATTCAGGATCAACGCCAGCTGATTGCATAAACTGAATCGCCCTACCAATTTCATTTGCCATTTCCTCATAGCGAGCGCTGAATCTGGCATCTGCAGCAAATCCCTTATTCCAACTATGGACTTGGCGAAGATCGGCGAAACCACCCTGGGTAAAGGCCCGTACTAGATTTAATGTTGCAGCTGAGGTGTTATAGACCCTCACTAAACGCTTCGGGTCTGGCGTGCGTGCATCTTTGGTAAATTCCAAATCATTGACCGCATCTCCCCGGTAGGCAGGCAGAGTGACTCCATCACGAGTTTCCAAATCATTACTACGAGGCTTTGCAAATTGCCCAGCCATCCGACCCACCTTAATTACTGGCAAGGATGAGAAGTACTGAAGAACTGCAGCCATTTGTAAAATTGTTTTGATGCGATTTCGAATTGAATCTGCAGTTGCTGCTGCAAAAGTTTCAGCGCAATCACCACCTTGTAGCCAAAATGCTCTACCCAAAGCAGCTTCACCGATTCGCTTCTTAAGATTGTCGCACTCACCGGCAAATACCAATGGTGGGCAACTCTCTAATTCAGCTACCGCCGAATTAACCGCCTCTGGATCTGGCCAGCTAGGTTGTTGCGCAGCAACTAATCCTGATTTAAATATCGAGTTGGCATTCATACGATAATGGTAGGCAATCTTTGGATATTGATGTGGCTAATTAGGCCTTCATCAACTACCCAAAGAAGATCTGCGCTTCCTTGTATAGCTCAGGATCTACCGTCTTTAATTTTGCTGTTGCCGAGGCTAATGGCACCCGCTCTATCTTGGTTCCATGTAAAGCCACCATTTTGCCCCAATCCCCATCATGCACCGCCGTTATGGCGTGTAAACCAAATCTAGTAGCTAGTACTCGATCAAAGGCTGTTGGCGTACCACCACGCTGAATATGACCTAAGACGGAGGTTCGAGCCTCATTACCTGTTTTCTCTTCAATTTGTTTTGCTAGCCATTCGCCAATTCCAGATAACTTAACATGTCCAAATGAATCAAGAGTTTTATCTTTAGTGATTAGATCTCCATCTTGTGGAATTGCACCCTCTGCAATCACAATAATTGGTGAGTAACTTTGTTCAAATCTAGATTCAACCCACTTGCAAACCTGCTCTAGGGAGAATTTAACCTCTGGAATTAATATGCAGGAAGCCCCACCAGCTAATCCTGAATGCAACGCGATCCAACCAGCATGCCTGCCCATAACCTCAACTATCAAGGCTCGGTGGTGTGACTCCGCAGTGGTATGTAATCGGTCAATTGCTTCTACGGCAATATTCACCGCTGTATCAAATCCAAATGTGTAATCAGTATTACTCAAATCATTATCAATTGTCTTTGGAACTCCAACAACTTTAACACCCAGAGAATCTAATTTAGTGGCAACACCAAGCGTATCTTCACCACCGATTGCTATTAAAGCATCCACATTCATTTTTGCTAAATTTTCTTTTATTTTTTCCACACCATTATCGATTTTAAATGGATTAGTTCTTGATGAACCCAAAATAGTTCCACCCTTAGGCAAGATTCCCCGTGTCGCTGGAATATCTATCTTCATGGTTAGGCCTTCAAGCGGACCACGCCAGCCATCACGGAAGCCTAGAAATTCATATCCATACTCTTTAACACCTTTGCGTACTGCGGCGCGGATTACCGCATTTAAACCTGGACAATCTCCGCCACCAGTTAAAATACCGATACGCATTTAAAAACCCCAGACTCATAATGGTTATAAAAATTGGTCATCATTGCTGGCTAAGTCTACTCTGCCACAATGGGATTAAAACCCGAGATAAAGGCGTACCTTACAGAGCGAGCATCCCTTGGCCTGCCACAGGTTTGGCAAGCACCACTTGATGAAATTCGAGAAAACAACAAACTTAATGTTGCCTTGCAACAACCATTAGTTGCGATTGAACTAGTAGAACAACGCAAGATTTCAGGCCCCACTTCTGCACTTCCAATTCGGATTTATCGATTCACTAAGGACTCAAATTTACCTGCCATGGTATTTTTCCACGGTGGTGGCTGGGTTTTAAATTTTTTAGATATTTATGAAGTAGCACTTCGAAAAATTGCTAATCATGGCAACTTTGTAATAGTTGCAGTGGAGTATCAAAAAGCGCCAGAACATCCATATCCGGCAGCCTTTAATGATTGCTACGCCACTCTTAAATGGGTAGTTGATAATGCAGCTGATCTGTCAATTGATCAATCATATATTGGTGTGGGTGGAGATAGTGCTGGTGGAAATTTAGCCTCTGCCGTTGCGATTAAAGCTTTAAAGGAAAAGTTAATTTCACTTGCTTTTCAACTGCTGGTCTACCCATGTAATGATTTTGATATGGCTTATCCTTCAGCAACAGATTTTGCTCAAGGATATGGGCTGACTACCCAGGCAATGAAATGGTTTTGGGATCAATATCTTTTAACAGCGCAGGATAGGCAGGACCCATACGCTGTGCCGATAAAAGCCCAAACTCTTCGAGGTGTAGCACCTGCTATTTTGATTGCAGCAGAGTTTGATCCACTAACTGATGGTGTCAAAAATTACTATCAAAAATTAATGAATGATTCAGTTCCTGCAATATATAAAGAGTATGCCGGCCAGATACACGGCTTCTTTAATTTAAGTGGCATAACTCCTGACGCAGATTCACTATACTTAGATATTGCGAATGAAGTAAATGCAATTTTAGGAAGGCATAAATAATTGACTAGGGTGGGTTGGGGCAGATTTGCCCTAGTGGGCTTCTTGTGGGGTACTCCATACCTATTTATAAAGGTCGCAGTTGAGGAGATTTCACCTGCAACTATAATTTTCTTTCGAGTATTAATTGCCACAATGGTATTACTACCCCTGGCCTTATCTCAGAAAAAGATGTCAATCCCAAGAAAATATTGGCATATTGTGCTCATCTATACCGTTGCAGAACTAATAGGTCCTTGGTATTTAATTACTAATGCTGAGCAAAAATTATCATCTGGCCTCACAGGTTTATTAGTTGCAACTGTGCCAATCTGGGCAGCTATTTTTGCCTCATTAAATGGTGATCACACTGTTTGGCATAAATTTCGATTATTTGGATTAGGGATTGGATTTATAGGTGTCGTTGCCGTAGTAGGCATCGAATCCATCAGTGGTCGACAGGACATCAAATCAATCGGTATGGTGATTCTGGCTGCAATTGGCTATGCCTATGCGGTAAATATGATTAATCGCAAAATTCCAAATGTTCCTGGAATTGGATTAAATGCCTGGGCAATGATCATTACTACCATTTTCTATTTTCCATTTGCGATTACGCATTGGCCAACTCAAACTCCTTCTGCAGGTGCAATAGCTTCAGTAGCAGCACTTGGCGTTTTTTGTACGGCAATTGCATTTATTCTCTTCTTTAAATTACTTGCAGAGGTTGGACCACCCCGTGCTTCGCTCATAACCTATTTGAATACAGCAGTTGCAGTGCTGCTAGGAGTAATTTTATTGGGAGAACCTCTTACCTTGGGAATAATGCTTGGATTACCGCTAGTACTGATCGGCTCCTACTTTGCTAGTCGGAAAGTGCGTCCGTAAACCCGAGTTTTGCTAAAAGTTTAGGATCTTTTTGCCACTCTTTAGATACCTTGACATGAATTTGTAAAAACACCTGCATATCAACTAAGTTTTCAATTGATTTGCGGGCAATTGTGCCAATTGATTTCAATTTACTGCCCTGAGGACCAATAATAATTCCCTTTTGACTATCTCGTTCCACATGCAATGTTGCACTAATATCAAAAATTTTTCCCCCTTCTCGCTCCCCCATCTCCTCGATAGTTACCATAACCGAGTGTGGAAGCTCCTCATATAACTCCTCAATTGCAGCTTCTCTGATCAAATCGGCATAGATCAATTCCTCAGTTTGGTCAGTGTTAATATCTTTTTGATAAAGAGCTGGCGACAATGGTAAATTTTTTGCTAGTAGTTCTAGAAGCAGTTGGGTTTGCTCAAGATTTTTCGCAGAAACAGGCACGATTTCTGCTCGATTTAAATTCAATCTATTTGCAAAATCACTTACCTGTGTCAGTTTTACCGCTAAGTCTGATTTTGAGACAGCATCTACTTTTGTGACTATCAAAAAGAGTGGTTGACCATTCTTTATTTGTTTGGCAATGTATTCATCTCCTGCGCCAATCGCCTCATTGGCTGGCAAACACAATAAAACTGAATCGGTTGAACTTATATTTTCAGTAACCATCGAATTGAGTCTTGTGCCAAGAGCAGTTTTGGGTTTATGCATCCCTGGGGTGTCAACTAAAATCATTTGAAAATCATCGCGATTAACAATTCCACGAATTGGATTTCTTGTTGTATTTGGATGGTGCGAGGTGATAACGATTTTTGTACCAACTAATGCATTAACTAGTGTTGACTTGCCTGTATTTGGGCGGCCGATAACGGCAACAAATCCTGCCTTGAAATTTTCCATTGACCATATTCTCTCACCTTTTACTCATCGCAATTGCAATGGCGTAATCACATCTAGAATTTCATCCAAGCTGGTTGCAATATCAGCAACTCGCTCAGAAATTAAACGATGACATCCTTCACTCAACGGTGAGGTTATTTCACCTGGAATCGCGAAAACTGGCCTGAAGATCTCTGCGGCATCTCGGGCAGTTCGAATTGAGCCACTAACAAACTCTGCTTCAACTACAACAGTTGCTTTGGTAAGGGCAGCGATTAATCTGTTGCGAATCAGAAATTTATAGGCAGCTGTGCTCCCTGAGGGCATCGATTCTGATACCAAGAGACCAGATGCTGATATTTGTTTGAACAATCCTTGATTCTCCGGTGGATATAAATTATTTACTCCAGCTGCCAATACCGAAATCGTCACTCCTTTGGCTTCAAGTGCGCCTGTATGGGCTGCCGTATCAATTCCATATGCACCACCACTGAATACGCAAACTCCAGAGAGAGCTGCTTCGTTAGATAGTTTTTTTGCAACCGTAACACCGTAATTACTTGGTCGCCTACTTCCCACGATCGAGATGGAGTGTTCTAGAGTGGCTAATGATTCACGATTACCAAATAAAACTAAACCAATTGGTGGGGTGGCCAAAGCATTTAGCGAAGTTGGCCAATCTATGCTTTCACCAGTGATGAAGAAGGTATTAGCTTGATTTATCTCAGCTTTTAATTGGTCTAGATCTCGACTTTTAACCTGATATCTCAATTTAGAGATGTTTGGCTGTTTTAGGTATGTTTGTCCTTCAATAATTTTGCAGTAAACAGTAGTAGCGCTATGAGTATTAATTTCATTAATCCAAAAAGTATTTCCAGCTTCGATGACTGAGAAAAGGATTAATTTTGCTGAAATCTCATCTATCACTAAACAAACTTAACTAATTTTTCCTCAAATTTGGAGGTGGATAAATTTCTGTGTATTAACTGAGCAGCGCTGTGATATTTGAAAATGATTTTCGGTGGATTGGCAGTACTCCATGGTTCTTTATCGCTTCAGTATGTGATGCAGTTATATACCCTTTGTGACCAGCGAAGCCATACTGGGGATATTGCTTATCAAGTGCAATCATTATTCGATCTCGATAGACCTTTGCCAAAATAGAAGCACAACTAATTGAAATTGCCACCTGATCACCCTTCCAAACAGAGAGATTGGGTGTAGTTAATCCTGGTATTGGATATCCATCGGTCAGAATATATTCAGGTGTAATTTGTAGGGCATTCACTGCTCTGCGCATTCCTTCGATATTACATTTATGAAGGCCAAGTGAATCAATTTCAGCTGGTGGTATTTCGATGATTGCGTAGGAGATGCAATTGCTAATCACAACATCAAAAAGTGATTCGCGTTTAGATTCACTTAGCTCTTTTGAATCTCTCACATCTTTTAAGAGATTAGATTGCGGATCCTTTAGAATCACTGCAGCCACAACTAATGGGCCAGCACATGGTCCGCGACCTGCTTCATCCACACCAGCAATATTTTTGATACCAGCTTTAAGTAAACTGAGCTCAATCATGAAAGCTAAGGTTTATCTTTAACAGGTAACTTCTTTAAATCCTCGCCTTTTTCAATTATCGAAATATTTCCAATGGGCCAAACAATAAAGCTCGCTCTGCCGACAACTTTACTAAGTGGAACTAATCCATTATTTGCAGAGTCTGGCTGATACCTTGAATCAGCACTGGCTGAACGGTGATCACCCATAACCCAGATAAAGCCTGCTGGCACATCAATATTAAACTTAGTATCACTTGGCTTATCACCATCAAATATGTATGGCTCAGTTATTGGCACTCCATTTACTTGCAATTTCTCACTTGGATCACAGCAAGTAACATTATCCCCGCCCACACCAATCACACGCTTAATCAAGTATTGCTTAGCTGGATCTGGAATAACACCTACCATTATTAGACCAGATTTTATCTTTCCAATGAAAGCTGAATCATTTGATTCTGATGCTTCACCAAGCCAATTATCTGGATCACCAAAAACTACTACCTCACCACGCTTAATCTCACTGAAGAGTGCGCCGAATTTATTAACTGCTATTCGATCACCTATTTGTAAAGTATTTTCCATCGAGCTTGAGGGGATATAGAAAAAGTGCAGAAAAAAAGTTTTAATTACAATTGAAACTATTAATGCCAAAACTACAATAATTGGCAGTTCGCGAAGGAAGGTGCCCTTCTTTGGCATATATTTAAAGTTGCTTAAGCTTGTGGAGTTTCATCTGCAACGGCTTCAGCAACAGCCTCTGCGACTGGGGCTTCTTCAACTACCGGAGCAGCCTCTGCAACTGGTGCCTCTGCAACTACCGGAGCAGCCTCTGCAACTGGTACCTCTTGAACTACCGGCGCAGCTTTTGCGGCTAAACGCTCTGCAGCTTTTTTCTTTAAAGTTGTTGCACCATCTGCGGGCTCATTCATAGCCTCTTTTACAGCAGCTTCATAAGCCACTCGCTTATCAATCC
>SXRC01000060.1 GCA_005793655.1 Actinomycetota bacterium | reverse complement strand
TTAATAATGAATGGCAAAAAGATTCCAGTTGAACAAAATCAATTTGGATTACCAGTGTTCAAGATCTCTGAAGCTGGTGATTTTTCTTTAACTCATAACAGTGAGTATCGGAATGCATGGATATCAATGCAGATGATTGCGTTAATTGCCACCATAGTTTTGGCCTTACCTGCTGGCCGCAGGCGTAGTGAGGTTCCGATTGAGGAGCTGGTATGAAAATTAGCCAATTTAACTGGAAAATTCTGACAATCCCATTAGTACTAATCTGCTTAGCTGGAATTTCCTACTTTGCACCCACTCAAACAGATCAGGTGAAATTGACCAGCTCTTATCCTGCAACTGTCTGCCCAGCAATAGGAAACAAAGTTTCTTCAATTGCCGCTTTGGTTAATTCAAAAATAAATCGCAGATTAATTGATGGAAAAAGTAAACGGTTAAATGCTGGCAAAAGCAGTGTGATCCCATTGATAAATAACGCTGTCTTGGTGGAGGGAAATTCTGGAACTGCAGTAACTTTTGCTAACAACAGCTGGAAAGCGGTAGTGCCATGCTCAATTAGCAACGGTGAACAATGGTTTGCTGGTGGGTCTGGTGGCCTGACTAGTAAATCATTTTTATATATTACAAATAGTGGGTTTAGTGAATCAACAGTGGATATAGAAATATTTACTACAAATGGCCCAGCTGAGCCAAAGAGTGTTGTGATTGCCCAAGACTCAACTAAAAAAATATCGGTGGACTCAATGATTCCTGGTGAAGAGGTAATTATGATTGCGGTGAAGACCAAATCAGGACGAGTTAGCTCCTTCTTGTTTGATGAGAGAAAAAAAGGACTCAAATCTCTAGGTGCTGATTTTGTTGCTCCAGTTGCAGCAGCAAGTAAACAAGTGAAAATTTCTGCGATCTCCGGATTTACTGGAAAATTAATCTCTCCTAAAAACTCGGTTACTCATACCTTGCGTTTGTTAGTACCAGCTTCGATTGATGCAAATGTTGATGTCACTATTAATTCAAATGATGGGAACTTTGTGCCGGTTGGTTTATCTGAACTGGAGGTGAAGGGGCAAAGAGTTTTAGATATCCCATTAACTTTTGCGCCAATTAATCAACCATTCTCAGTAATTATTGATTCTGATCAGCCTATTCTTGCTTCGGTATTGAGTAACTTCACTTATGGTAAAAGTTCTGAAATTGCTTGGGCAACAGGAACTGATCCATTAAGTAATTGGAGCGTGAACTTAACTGGCTCTAAACCCATATTAAGTTTTGTTGGTGACAAAATAAGTGTTGAAATATCGGCAACTGGTGTGAATGGTAAGAAAATTCAGCAACAATTGAGTGGATCAAACTTTTTAACTTGGTCTGCCCCACTTGGTTTAAATAGATTGCAAATCACCGCAAAGGGTAAGGGAATTAGTGGGGGTGTCATATTGTTACCAGCAGATGACAGTATCGGTAGCAGCTATATTCCAATGAATAACGGTGCCAACTTGGAAACAGCAGCCGAGCCGATCTCCGATGCAAAAGTAATAAGTCGGGGCTAAATCCCAACATTTTCACCATAACGGTATTAACCTGTTCATATGCGAAAGTCGAATTCACGTAGGTGTTCAAGAGCTAGTTGTACTAATGCTGCAATTAAGACTCTTACTTACATCTACTCTGACTCAACTGCAGTTTTAGGACCACTATCAACCTATGCCGAGCCACACAATTATGATCTTTGTTCGTTGCACAGTGAGCGTTTAACAGTTCCAGTTGGTTGGAGTGTAATTAAAGAAGAAATTATTAATCACAACACTGGTCCATCAGAGGAAGATCTAATGGCGATTGCCGATGCGGTTCGTGAAGTAGCAAATACCGAAACGGGTGAGAAAACAATGCAGCCAGAGCTGGGCCGGCGGGGCCATCTGCGCGTGCTGCCATCAAACTAATTTTTAAAATCTTAAATAACCCTCTAAGTTAAGAGCATTATGTTAGAGAAAATTATCAAGGCATATGACATTAGGGGCTTGATAAAAAATGAAATCACACCTGATTTTTCATTTTCTCTCGGAGTTGCCTTTGCTAAATTTTTAGAGATAGAACGAGAGCCGGCCACAATTGTGGTGGGTGAGGATATGCGAGCATCATCTGCCCCACTGGCAGCAGCTTTTTCTGATGGTGCTACCAGTCAAGGCATGGATGTAATTCGAATTGGCTTGGCCTCTACCGATATGTTGTATTTTGCCTCTGGCAAATTAAATTTACCTGGAATTATGTTTACTGCCAGCCACAATCCTGCCAAATATAACGGCATGAAGCTTTGTAAAAGTGGTGCTAAGCCAATTGGACAAGAGTCGGGGTTATTGAAAATTCGTAAATTTATTGAAGATGGTGTGCCAATATCAAATCGACCTGTTGGTTCTGTAAGAAGTCAAGATTTACTCAGTGAGTATGTAGATTACTTACTAGCAAGATTTCCTAAAAAAACCTTCAAAAAACGAAAATTAAAAGTTGTTATTGATGCTGGAAATGGCATGGCAGGCTTTACTGCGCCCGCGGTAATGAAGCATTTAAATATTGATCTTATTCCTATGTATTTTGAATTGGATGGTAATTTTCCAAACCATGAGGCAAATCCAATTGAGTCTGCGAATCTTAAGGATCTACAAAAGAAGGTTAAGAAAGAAAAAGCAGATATTGGCCTGGCTTTTGATGGGGATGCTGATCGATGTTTTTTGATTGATGAAAAAGGAGATTTAGTAAATCCATCTGCTTTGACTGCCCTAATTGCTGTGCGTGAACTCAAATCACAGCCAGGTTCTACCATTATCTACAACCTAATCTCCTCAAAAGCTGTTGCAGAAGTTATCACCGAGAATGGAGGAGTTGGCTCACGTAGTCGGGTCGGTCATTCTTATATTAAGAGCTTAATGGCTGAATCAGGTGCGATATTTGGCGGCGAACACTCAGGACATTTTTACTTTGCAGATTTCTGGCGGGCAGACTCTGGCATGTTAGCTGCACTTTATGCATTAGCTGAATTGATGGATAGCAATAAGCCGTTATCAAATTTATTAAAGCCATATAACCGTTATTTTTCAAGCGGTGAGATTAATAGCAAGGTAAAAGATGTCGCTAAATCCATTAAAGCAGTTGAAGAAAAGTATCAAGGTAAGTATCAACTTGACTATTTAGATGGCCTTACAGTCACTGCAGATAGTTGGTGGTTTAATCTTAGACCATCTAATACTGAGCCACTGCTTAGGCTTAATGTTGAGGCAAATACCGAAAAAGAGATGTTAAAAATCACAGATACTGTTTTAGCATTGCTTTGAAGGTGAAAAATCAACCCCACTCAGGGTATCTTTATCCACTGGCAGCCAGATGATTGCCAATACTTTAGTGGACCGAATCAATGGGAGAGTAAATGAGTACCACCACTGCGATTAGAAGTGATATTGCAAATTCTGCGTTAGCTAGTGAAGGAAAAAAGCGCATTGAATGGGCAGCTAGAAATATGCCGGTGTTGGCACAAATAAAAGAGCGCTTTGCAAAAGAGAAACCATTTTCAGGGATTCGAATTGCTGCTTGTATGCATGTAACAACTGAGACTGCAAACTTAATGTTGGCGCTTAAAGCCGGCGGAGCAGATCTAGCACTTTGTGCATCAAATCCACTTTCAACTCAAGATGACACCGCAGCAGCTTTGGTACATGAGTATGGAATTTCAGTTTTTGCTCGAAATGCTGTTGATCGAGATGGTTATTATCAGCATTTAAACTCTGCCTTAGATATAAAGCCACAATTAGTATTTGATGATGGCTGTGACCTGGTAAATGTTTTACACACCACCAGAAAAGAGTTAATAGAGGGCGTAATGGCAGGTTGTGAGGAGACCACAACTGGTGTTATCAGATTGAGCCAGATGGCTAAAGATGGTGCACTCAAGTTTCCAATGATTGCCGTGAATGACACTGACACTAAGCATATGTTTGATAATAGATACGGCACTGGTCAATCAACATTAGATGCAATTTTTCGCGCTACAAACACGTTAGTTGCTGGAAAAATTGTGGTAGTTGCTGGTTTTGGTTATTGCGGTAAGGGAGTTGCAGAACGCGCTAAAGGAATGGGCGCTGAGGTTATTGTGACTGAGATTGATCCAACCAAAGCATTGGATGCACTGATGCAAGGTTTTAGGGTAATGCCAATGACAAAAGCTGCCGCAATTGGCGACATCTTTATAACTGTAACTGGAAATCGTGATGTGCTACGTGATGAGCATTTCAAGCAAATGAAGGATGGTTCAATTCTTGCTAACTCAGGCCACTTTGATATTGAAATTGATGTGGCGTGGTTAGAGAAAAATGCAAAGAGCAAGAATTCCAAGATGCGCCATCAAACAGATGAATTTGTTATGGCAGATGGCCGCCGGATACTACTTATTGCCGAGGGCAGACTTGCCAACTTAGGCGCAGCTGAAGGACACCCAGCCTCGGTTATGGATATGTCATTTTCTGATCAAGCATTAACCGCTGAGTGGTTATTGAAATCTGGAAAAGGATTATCAGCTGGGCTGCACAACGTGCCAGCATCAATTGACAAGGATGTAGCACGCTTGAAGCTGGAGAGTATGGGTTCAGCACTTGATGTTTTAACACCTGCTCAAGAGTTTTATTTAAACTCCTGGGAACACGGCTCTTAAATGCCATTAGTCATGGTCGTTGATGACGACCAAGACTTAGCGGAGATGCTTAGCATCGTCCTAACTTCTGCTGGTATGGAGGTTGATTTAGTAAATCGTGGGGATCAAGTTATGGATTTATTCAATACAAACCCGCCTGATTTAGTGTTATTAGATGTTATGTTGCCAGGAGTTGATGGCATTGAGGTCTGTAAATTAATTAGAGAAAAATCGATGG
>SXRC01000059.1 GCA_005793655.1 Actinomycetota bacterium | reverse complement strand
TTTGGATTGGCAATTAGCCCAGCACTTGCAGTGCTTGAGAATGGTGCGCAAGCTGCAATTCTTGCGGTAATTGCAAACTATGACATGGAGATTCGCTACGGCGGCGTGGTATTTGATAACTCAAAGACTGATTATGCAAAGCGCCTTGGTGATGATTCAGATATTTTTGCAGCAGCATTGACAGGAAAAGGTAGCGCAGCTGGAATGCTTAATTACCTCCGTTTAATGCCGCGTGTAACATCAAATCCAGTTGCAGTTGCAAAGATGAATAGTGTTTACCAACTTCAGGGCAAGATCGAAGTTCCAACTGTTCAAATTTCAGCCACCGCTGATCACATCACCCCACCAGGAGCTGCTCAGTACCTGATTAATCAGTACGACGCATCTGTTGCTAACGGCGTATCAAAGTCAGGCAAGCTTCTTACAATCTGGAACAAGCCTGCTGATTCTTATACAGAGTTTAGTTCTGCTGGAGCACCAATTACTCCAACTGTTATTACAAATGGAACTAACCACTGCAACTACACAACTAGCCAGATCTTGGCGGTTGCAAAGCTTGCAGCATCTGCAGCAAAAACAGGCAAACTACCTTCTAGTTCAGCTGTGAAGGCTGCAATTAAGAAGGAGCCAAACTTGTTTGTTGATCCAAACTACACGCCACCACTGCTGAAGTTTCGTCAATAAATAAGTAAGAAATTAAGCGGGCCTCTAGGAAACTAGGGGCCCGTTTTCATTCTCTATAAACTAACCCCCTGATGAAAACTCAAATTAATTCTCCACAAGCCATGTTTGAACTGGGTGAAAAGATTGGCCAGCAACTTAAACCCTCTGATGTGTTGGTGTTAACTGGTGAGCTAGGTGCTGGTAAGACAGTTTTTACTCAAGGAATTGCTTCTGCTTTTAAAATTCTGGGAGTTACCTCACCAACATTTGTAATAAGTCGAATTCATAAAGGAAATCCAAATTTTATCCACATTGATGCTTATCGATTATTAGATTCAGACCCAACTACTTTTTCTGATTTAGATTTTGAAAGTTATTTGTCAAGCAGTGTATTTGTAATTGAATGGGGCAAGGATTTTGTTTCCACACTGACTGATCAATATTTGGAGGTAATTATTCATTACGGTCAAAATGAATCTGACCGCCAAGTTGAATTCCTACCATATGGTGAGCGCTGGTTGGGATTTAAATTATGAAGAGAGTATTAGCAATTGACACTTCAACTGCGCAAACTAGTGTGGCATTGATTCAAGATGGTGAAATTTTATTTAACAAATCTCATAATGATCCCCTCGCCCATGGAGAGGTGTTACCAAAGTTAGTTGCCGAAGCACTGGCAGTTAATAACAAGGTGGATTTAGTTGCAGTTGGTATGGGACCTGGTCCATTTACTGGCCTTAGAGTTGGCATAGCTTTTGCCCAAAGCTATGCCTTAGCTGCGCAAATAGATTGGGTGGGTGTGTGCTCACTAGATGCCATGGCTGCTGGTATAAATAAAAGTGATTTTATTGTTTCAACTGATGCCAGACGTAAAGAGAGATTTTGGGCAAGATATAAAGAGGGAGTTCGAATTACTGATCCAGCAGTTAGTAAGGCAAGTGAATTAGAAAAATTTGGACTTTTGGTATTTGATGAGGGTGATTACTTTCCAGATCCAGTTGCTTTAGCCAAGATTGCGTTAACTTCAAAATCAGTTGAGCAACCAATTTATATTAGAAAACCAGATGCTTATCCATTGCCGCAAGGTGTGAAGTTTCGTCCAATGACCTCCCTTGATTTAGTCCCAGCAATAGCAATTGAGAAAGAGGTATATGGAAAAACAGCATGGAGTGCTGACCAATTTAAAGAAGAGTTTGCAAAGTCACCAAAGAGTGCGCAGTACATAGCAGCAGAGTTTGAAGGGCAACTAATTGCATATGCTGGAATTTTCTATCTGGCAGATGTGGCAGATATTCATACATTAACTGTGGTGGCAGATCACCGCCGAAAAGGCATTGGCCGTGAGTTATTAAAGCGGTCGATTGATTGGGCAAGGGTGAAAAAAGCAGCAGCCATAATGCTTGAGATGAGATTGGGAAATGATCAAGCTCGCCCCCTTTATGAATCCTTTGGATTTATTGAGGTTTCAAGAAGAGAGAATTATTACGGACCTGGTCTTACGGCAGTTGTAATGCGCAAGGAGCTTAGGTAATGGCGCTAGTACTCGGTATTGAAACCTCCTGTGATGAGACTGCAGTTGGCATTGTGGATGGGCGAAAATTAATAGCAAATGTGATCTCATCAAGTGTTGAAGAACATGCCAGATTTGGTGGTGTAGTGCCTGAGGTAGCAAGCAGAGCCCACCTTGAGGCTATGCCGCAAGTAATCAAGCAAGCATTAAAGGATGCTGGTGTTACCTTAAAAGATATTGATGCAATTGCAGTCACTGCAGGTCCAGGTTTAATTGGTGCCTTATTAGTTGGGGTAAGTGGTGCATCTGGCTTAGCTTTTGCCTTAGACAAACCTTTATATGGTGTCAATCATCTCTCTGCTCATATTGCAGTTGATCAATTAGATAATGATAAGAAAATCACGCCAACAATTGCATTGCTAGTAAGTGGTGGTCACTCATCAATATTAAAGGTTAAAAACTTAGCCACAGATGTTCAGGTGGTGGGATCCACTATTGATGATGCAGCTGGTGAGGCTTTTGACAAGATTGCTAGAATCATGGGGTTGGGTTTTCCTGGTGGACCAATAATTGATAAGCAATCTAAAGATGGTGACTTAAACCATGTTAATTTCCCACGTGGTTTAACCTCAGCTGCTGATTTGGATAAGCATCAATATAATTTCTCCTTTTCAGGTTTAAAAACAGCGGTAGCAAGATATATTGAGAAAACTCCAAATTACAAAAAAGCTGATGTGGCTGCCTCTTTTCAAGAAGCGGTTGTTGATGTATTACTTAGTAAATCTTTAGCTGCTTGTAAGGAAAGTGGAATTGATAATTTAGTTATTGCAGGAGGAGTGGCCGCCAACAGCAGGCTGCGAGAGATGGCAAAGCAGCGGTGTGAAATGAGCAAGATCAAGCTTTCTATCCCACCGATTGCTCTTTGCACCGACAATGGG
>SXRC01000058.1 GCA_005793655.1 Actinomycetota bacterium | reverse complement strand
GCTCTTGCTCAAAGCTCACAGATGGATAAGGATGTTGATCTATCTATTGAGTTACTTGATAAAGGTAAGGCGCAGAAGTTATCTGGCACCGGCAACGGTCCAATTGCAGCATTTGTAGCAATTGTTAATGCCTATGAATCAAAGTTATCACTTCGGGTTTTAGATTATTACGAGCATGCCTTATCTGCCGGTGGGGATGCAAAAGCTGCTGCCTATCTTGAGTGTGAGATTGCTGGAAAGGTTTATTGGGGAGTAGGAATTGATCCAAGCACAACTACTGCAGCCCTTAAGGCGGTTATCTCCTCGATCAATCGAGCAGTTCGCTAACAAGGAGTGACTTACTCCTCTAGTAACTTAGGGGTATGCCGTTATACCGCGATCAGGCGATTGTGCTCCGCACCCAAAAACTAGGGGAGGCGGATCGAATTATCACCTTGTTTACCAAAGAGCATGGCCGGATTAAAGCGGTTGCAAAAGGAGTGCGCAGAACTAAATCAAGATTTGGTGCACGATTAGAACCTGCAAGTTATGTTGATCTGCAGTTATATACCGGACGAACCTTTGACACCGTCACACAAGTAGTCAGTATTGAAAATTACGGTGATATTTTATCTAGTGATTATCAAAGCTGGACGATTGCAAATGCTATCTTGGAAGCAGCTGAGCGCTTTACCCAAGCAGAGCATGAACCAGCGTTGCAGCAGTACTTATTAGTTGTTGGTTCATTGAAGGTGCTTGCTGATAAGAAATATGACCCTTCTTTAATATTAGATGCCTACCTTTTAAGATCATTATCAGTTGCAGGATATGCACCATCCTTAACAATCTGCTCCAGATGTGATGCACCAGGGCCACATAAGTTTTTCTCACTGCAAGGTGGTGGTTGTGTTTGCCTAGTTTGTAAGCCATCAGCAAGTGCTGCTCCTGCGCAAGCCACTCTAGATCTAATGGCTCATTTATTAACTGGGGATTGGGAGCAAGCGGTTAAGAGTGAAAGTAGAAATCGCAATGAAGCCTCCAGCTTGATCGCTGCTTATTTGCAGTGGCATTTAGAGCGGGGCTTACGCTCCCTGCCATTAGTTGAGAGAATTAGCCGTGGTTAAACAGAAGAGCAAGGTAAGCCAGCGAAAAAAAGTTACACCGCCAACCCCGCATCGCACCGGTGTTACCCCACCAAAGTTAAACCCAAAACAAATTCCTAATCATGTGGCGTTAGTAATGGATGGCAATGGTAGATGGGCAAAACAAAAAGGATTACCAAGAACTGCTGGCCATGAAGCTGGTGAGGCTACGTTATTAGATATGGTCCATGGCGCCATTGAAATTGGTGTTAAAGAGTTAAGTGCTTATGCATTTTCAACTGAGAATTGGAAAAGATCACCGGATGAGGTTCGATTTCTGATGGAGTTTAATCGCCAAGTCTTGCGAAAACGTCGTGATGAAATGAATGCGATGGGTGTGAAGATTCGTTGGGTAGGTAGAGAAAAGCGGTTATGGGCTGGAGTATTAAAGGATCTAAAAGAGGCACAAGAGTTAACTAAAAACAATAAAGTATTAACTTTAAATATGTGTGTTAATTATGGTGGAAGGGCTGAGATGTTAGATGCAGCGGTTGCTATTGCAAAGGATGCTCTTCGTAAGAAAGTTAAGCCCGATTCATTATCGGAAAAATCACTCAAAAAGTATCTTTACTCACCCCAAATGAGTGATGTGGATTTGTTCTTAAGATCATCGGGGGAGCAACGAACTAGTAATTTTTTAATGTGGCAATCAGCTTATGCAGAGATGGTTTTTCTTGATGTGCTTTGGCCAGATGCAGACCGGCGCACACTTTGGAGAGCGATTGAGATTTATGCTGAGCGTGAGAGACGGTTTGGTAAGGCGTGAGTTTAAGCGGCTGTGTAATCAGCAGGAGTAGGCGCGGTTAGAAGTGCTTGGCAAGTAGCACATTGGGCGTTATCTAATAAGTACATATCTAACTCATAAGTATCTGGATCAAAGCTTGCAGTAATAGTTATTAAGTTGCCGCCACAAGCAGGACAAACTGGGGTTGGAATTCCTCTAAAGTCACCCATGTTTAGCACTTAGCGCATAAGCCAAATAATTCAACCACATGCGAGACCTTTCTAAAACCATTGTTTTTCGCAACAGTGTTGGCCCATCTTTCAACTGAGCTGCCCTCTACCTCAATAGTTTTGCCACAACTGGTGCAAACTAAATGATGGTGATGTCCAGTTTCACATAAACGATAGAGCGCCTCACCATCATCTTTGCGTAAAACATCAACAGTATTTCGAGCAGCAGCTTTTTGCAGTGTTCGATAAACCGTTGCTAGGCCAGTTGATTCACCATCTTTTCGTAGTAATTGATAAACCGATTGCGCGCTAGCAAATTTACCCTGTCTTTTTAGTGCACTAATTACCTTAACCTCAGATTTATTTATCAGGGCTTGATCTTGTGCCACTACTTACCCTCCTCTGCATGATCCTCATCCTCATGCACACCCTCTTCTTTGTGTATCTCTGAGTGAGCGGCATCATCATGGCCATGTACATGTACTGCTTCGAGCTGACTAACTAATGCCCACATAATGCCAACACCTGCAACTGTTGCAGCTAATGTCCAACGTGATGAGTGCCTTGAATGTGCCTCAGGCAGAATATGACTAGTTGCTATGTAAATTACAATTCCAGAAAATGCGGCTAGATATAAAGCGGTAGCATTTTCAGAAAGTGCCAAACTTGAACCAATTGCTGCGCCACTGACTCTGGCAATCGAGTCAACACCTAGTAGCCAATAACCTTTTTTGCTCCACTTATTGCTCTTTACCAACATAGCAACGGTATTTAAACCATCACTAAATGCATGGACAAGTAAAGCTACAAATACTGCAATTCCTAATTTTTCATCAATTGAAAATGCCACACCCAATGCCAAACCATCTAGGAATACATGTAAGCCCATCGCCAAGGCACCGACAGTGCCGGTGAGATTTGCTGTGTGCTTATGATCATGACCATAATCTGATTCAGCTGGTTCATGGGAGCCAAAAAATTTCTCATAAAGATGTAATAGTAAAAAGCCACCAACTAATGCCACTGAAACACTTGGCGCACCTAAAAGGGTGGTGGAGGACATCTCAAAAACTTCAGGTAGAAGATCAAAGGCAACTAGGCCAAGAAGTAAACCTGCGGCTAAACCTAAAACTAGGTGTAGACGATCACGAGCTCGAAGTGCGATTACGCCGCCAAGGGCAGTTGCTACTGCGGT
>SXRC01000057.1 GCA_005793655.1 Actinomycetota bacterium | reverse complement strand
GTTGATTCACGTAAATTTACTTTAGCCACCTTATCTGGGCGTCGAATTGTGAAAATGGTAGAAGAGGATTTAAAGCTCTCAAAAATATTAAATCGTAAAGCATTTGAAAACGCGATTAAAATCTTGGCAGCTATTGGTGGCTCAACTAATGCAGTAGTTCATTTATTGGCAATTGCTGGTCGAGTTGGTGTTCCATTGAACTTAGATGATTTTGATAAGTTGGGTAAAGATGTTCCAGTAATTGCAAATATGATGCCAAGTGGAAAATATCTAATGGAAGAGTTTTTTGATGCTGGTGGTGTGCCAACTGTGATGAAGGAGATTGCAAATCTAATCCACACTGATCACATAACTGTGACTGGCAAAACGGTTAAGGAAAATATTGAAGGTGCTGAAAATTGGAATAAAGAGGTAATAACTCCAGTAAGTAAGCCATTTCAAGCAGCCGGTGGTGGAATTGTGGTGGTTAAAGGCTCACTCGCTCCAGATGGCGCAATTATTAAGGTTTCAGCAGCAACTCCAAAATTATTAACACACAAAGGAAAAGCATTGGTATTTAATGAGATCGAGGAGTACTTAAAAGTTGCTGATGATCCAAATTTGCCAGTTACCGCCGATACTATTTTGGTTTTAAAAAACTCTGGTCCTAAGGGTTACCCGGGATTTCCTGAAGTTGGAAATCTTCCGATGCCAAAGAAAATGCTGGATCAAGGCGTCACCGATATGGTGAGAATTTCAGATGCCAGAATGAGTGGTACCGCATATGGCACGGTGGTATTACATGTCTCTCCAGAATCAACTACTGGTGGGCCACTGGCATTTGTCCAAAATGGGGATGAGATTGAACTTGATGTACCAAATCGTAAATTAAATTTACTTATCTCAGCTGAGGAATTAGCAAATCGTAAAGCAGCTTGGGTAGCACCAAAACCTAAAGCAGATCGTGGTTGGAGCAAAATGTATATCGAGCATGTACAACAAGCCCACCTTGGAGCTGATCTTGATTTCTTAGTTGGTGGCAGTGGCGATTACGTGCCACGCCATTCACATTAATTAAATGGATTTAAAAACTTACACTCCTCAGTCGCCTCAAGCTCAAGTAATCTATTCCATTTGGCATTTCGTTCAGAGCCATGCGTTGAGCCAACTTTAATCTGCCCAGCACTCCAGCCAACTGCCAAATCAGCTAGCCAAGAATCCTCATTTTCACCAGATCTTGCCGAAACCACGGTATTAAAATTATTTGCTCTTGCTTGTTTTAAGACATTAAGAGTGGAGGTGACTAGGCCATTTTGATTCGCCTTAATCAATATTGCATTAGCACTCTTAGTAGCAATTGCTTGGTTTAAGCGATCTAGATTTGTTGTAAGTAAATCATCACCCATAATCTGGAGTTTTTTAGGTGCAATTTCAGAGAATTTTTGCCAACTTTGCCAATCATCTTCTGCAAATGGGTCTTCAATTGAAATAATTGGTTGGTTAGATGTTAGATTATTTATGTATTTCACAAACTCATCAGGTGTATAACTTCTATTAATACTTGCTAAATTATATTTATCTCCATCAAAAAATTGAGTTGCAGCTACATCTAAAGCAAGCGCCACCTGGCTGCCAACCACAAGGCTTACTTTTTCGATCGACCTTAAGACAAACTCGCAAGCCTTTTCCGCCGAATCAAAAGCAATTGCAAGACCACCTTCATCTGCAATCAAATTTGTCACCGCACCGGACTCTTTGCCCAACTTGGCTGCCATTTCACGGATTGCCACAATCCAAGAAAGTGCTTGGGTAAATGATTTAGCACCTACTGGAATTATCAAAATATCTTGAATATCCATAGCCCGGTTTGCATGAGCACCGCCAGATAAAATATTAACCATCGGCATTGGAATAAAAAGTTGTTTTTCGGTAGTGAAGTATCGTGCTAGAGATTTATTTTGGGCATGGGCATCAGCCAAGGCTGCGGCTAAGGAAACCGCTAATGTGGCGTTAGCACCTAACTGGGAGTGATCAATACTTAAATCTAACTCAGTTAATTTATTATCGACTGAACTTAAACTTATCTGCTCCTCAACTAATACCGGGGCAATTTTCTCATTGATATTTGCAACAGCTAGTTGCACAGATGAACCTGCAAAAAACTTTTCAGCATATTTACTACCCGTATCACGTAGCTCTTTAGCTTCATGAGAACCGGTTGAGGCACCGGAGGGAACCCTAGCGGTGTGCGTTGATCCATCGGTGAGTGATATCGATGCTGCAACAGTCGGTCTACCTCTGGAATCTAAAACTTGATAACCAAAAACTTTATTAATTTTCACTTAGCACTCATCTCAAATAAATTTGCAACAGATAATTTTGAATTATCTGCCAAAATAGCTTTGGTGAAACTTTGCAATTTCTTTTGCTGCACTTGATCAAGGTAATTTACTGGTGATTTACCCTCAACTCTAGCAAGGGCGATGAGCGCAGTATGTTTTGCCACTGAGGGTGAGATCGACCTCAACTTGGCATACTCTGTCGTAAAGGTATTTGCAGTATTACTTAAAAGCTTGGCTTGCAGGCGATCTTCAGTTCTAAAGAATTTACAGAGTAAATGTGCGATTAAAAAAGCTAGATCAAAGACTGGATTACCAACGTGCGTAACTTCAAAATCTAAAATATAAATCTGATCATTCATTGAAACCATTATATTTTTTGGTGAAAAATCACCATGCACAATCGTTGTTTTATCACCCTCTAATTCATTTATAAGTCTTCTAATTGCCACCTCAATTTGAGGGTTTTTAGCGGCAACAAATCGGTAGAAGGGATCTATCCGAAGCTGATCAAACAATTTATCTTCCATGAACTTAATCTTTGCTGAAGCAGTCACTTCACCGTAGTTATGCCAGGTGGCAAGAGTTTTTCCTAAACCCGCACCCACATCAGGGTTAATAACCCCAGCAAGTAAGTCTGATTTCCAAACTGTGCTACCAACCGGCACCCGCTCTAGCACCAAAATAAAACGTTCTGGATCTAAGAATATTAATTTTGGTACCTGGTCTGGGCTTAATTGATTAAATAATTTGATGGCATCTGCTTCAACAATTGCCCGGCGTTGATCGGCAAGCCATTTTTCGGTCACGGCAAGCTCAGCTAATGCCTGTTTCAAAACCAGTTTTTGATTTGCAGTTGTAATGGCAAGTACCACATTTGATACACCACCAGTTAATACCTCAACCTCAGCTTTGTCACTGCTGGAGATAACCTTTTTATCAGTCAGATACTTAACAACAGTATCTTTGTTAAGGAGTTCAACACTCACAAGTTATCTTCCTAAAGTACTCTGGCGATTGCGAAGCCATAATCAACAAATAAAGATTGGCCCGAGATTGCAGTGTTATCTTCACAGCCCAGAAGGTATGCAGCATTTGCGACATCAGTTGGCACTACCATTTTATGCCCAGGAGTTTGCCATTCAACATTTTCAATCTGCTCAGGCTTAAGTAATCCGCGTGCCATTGGTGAATCAACTACACCAGGCAGCAACCCATTAACTAGGACTCCTTTTGCATTTCCTAAATCAACTGCCATTGATCTCACTAAGCCACCAACTGCAGCCTTAGTGATTGTGTAAGACATTTTCTCTTGGCGAGTCACTTGCTCCCAAAATGAGCTTAGGACAACCATCTTTGCCTTGTGCTTAATTAAGTTAAGTGAGATAAGTGCCTTTGTGGTCTCGGTAATGAAACTAACATTTGCTTCAAAGAGTTTGTTTAGGTCATCTAATGAATTATTTATTACTGAATCATTGATATTGGCGCCCTGAGCAAAAATTATCGAATCAAATAATTGACCTTTTAGTAAATCTGGAACTGGTGTATTAGTAATTGGGAGCAGAAACTGCTCCTTCGGATTACTTACCTTTCGAACACCATAGGTAACTTCATAGCCATGAGATTTAAACTTTGCTGCGATTGCCTGGCCCAACACACCTGTGCCCCCAAAGATTAAAAGCTTAAGTGCAGTAGGAGTTGCCATTTTATTTCTTAAATCCATACCTATCCAAAATCGCTTTACTAATTGCAGCCCGACGCACACGCTCTCTAGCTGTGGACTCCACTAATCCTTGAATGTGAGCACCAGAGGGATATAAGCCAGGTGAGTTTCTAAGAGTGAACTTTAAATAAATAGGAGCAGCAACTCTTACCAGGTCAGGGCTTTCATAATGTCTTACCGCACCGCCAAAATCATCTGGACCCTCAACATAAATATCAACTGGTAAGTCAACTTGTGATCTAATGGCTGCAATTTGTTGCAACGACAAGTCTGTCGCCAAATTTAGCGTGGAGGCGCCAAGATCTTCAAGGAGTGCTGCCGTTGCTGGATTATTACAAACCAATGCGACTGAGGTTTTAAGAATCAATTCCTTAGGCAAATCACCTTTTATTTTGGCCTGCCCTAAAACCTTGAGTAAGCCAAGATCCCCGACCAATACACTTCGAAGCCCAAGATTTATACCATTTATTACATCCTCTAATGCAAATCGAAGCTGATCACCTCCACGAAGAGTTGGGGATGCGATCACTCCAGCAGTGGCCGAAACTTGTTTTCCAATATCCCACGAGGCTCTTGGTCCGACAAATAAGCAAACCTCAATCTTTTCTTTTTTGCCTAGCGCAACCATCTGTTTAATTTCATCATCTGTCTGCATCATGATTCCAGAGCCTTGGGAGATACGATGAATTATCAGCTTATGTTTTTTTGCCTCATCAATAACAACTTTAAAAGCAGCTGGACCTTCCACCGATGGAATCTCAATTTTGTATCGGCTGCCATCGGCAAATCTCTTAGCAGATTCAGGCAGTCCATCTGCATCTTGAGATTGAATTTTTTGCTTATTTAATATTCCAATTGAGCGCTTCATCGGGCCCTTGGGATCACGCGTGCTTGGCCAAGATGCCATCATGCTCCATTTCAAATCACTTTTTAAATCTAAGGATGAGCCAAGTATAATCGGATAATTATGAGTAACAACAGCGCTTTCGAAGAGATCTCCTACGCAGGTCAGGTAGTAATTGTTACTGGCGCAGGTAGTGGAATCGGTAGATCAGCCGCCCAATTAATTGCATCTCGTGGGGCGAAGGTAATCTGTATTGATTTAAATCAAGCAGGTATTGATGAGTGCGTAGATCAGATTACAAAGGCAGGCGGCACTGCTGAATCTTTAGTTTTAGATATATCAAATCAAAAAAATGTAATGGAGATAATTACCACTCTAGGCAGTAAACATAAACGCCTTGATGCGTTAGTAAATTGTGCAGGCTATCCCGGACCTACAGGAAAATTTGTTGAAGAGATCAATTGGAATGATTACCAAAAAGTAATTGAGGTGAATTTATTTGGTGCAATCTGGTTAACCCAAGCAGTGTTGCCAATTATGAAAAAGCAAAAGTATGGCCGGATTGTTCAGGTAGCATCGATTGCTGGCAAAGAGGGCAATCCAAAAATGGCTCCCTACAACACCGCAAAGTCTGGCTTAATTGGTTTTGTAAAAGGTGTTGCCAAAGAGGTGGCAGTTGATGGAATCACGATTAATTCTCTAGCCCCTGCGGTAATTGCAACTCCGATTAATAAAAACACTGCAAAAGAAACATTGGATTATATGATTTCAAAGATTCCAGCTGGGCGATTGGGTGAGCCAAGTGAGGTTGCAGAGATAATTGCATTTATGGGATCAAAGGCTTGTTCATTTACAACTGGCTTTACTTTTGATATTTCAGGCGGACGAGCAACCTACTAATTCTTTCAAAATAAGTGGCATACTTGCACTTATGGTCGATGCCGTCCGAGCGTTATCACTTGATCAATTACGTAAACGCAAAAGTGTTAAGTGGCGACAATTTCCAAATGATGTGCTGCCACTACCAGTTGCTGAGATGGATTTTGCATCCGCTCCTGCTATAAAAGCTGCCTTACTAGATATGGTCGAGCGATCTGATACTGGATACCTTGGGCCATTTCCAGAGTTATTTGATGCCTTCGCCAAATTCTCCCAATCTCGTTGGGGTTGGCAGGTTGATACCAAACAAATGCGAGTGGCAACTGATGTTGGTGTTGGCATTGTGGAGATCATGCGCACCTTAATTAAGCCGGGTGAGAAGGTAATGCTTAACTCACCAGTTTATGAAAATATCTGGCGCTGGATTACTGAGATTAATGCCACCACAGTTGACACCCCACTTATTGAGGAAGATTTAAATTACAAATTAGATTTACCAGCGATTGAAAAAGAGTATAAGGACGGGGTTAAAGTCCATATTTTATGCCACCCCCATAATCCAGTTGGGGTTATATTTGATAAGCAACAATTAAGTGCGTTAGCTGAGTTAGCAAAGCGTTATCAAGTAGTGATTTTAAGTGATGAGATCCATGCCCCACTTTCCTATGATGCAAAGAGCTTCACACCATTCCTTGCGGTAAGTGATGTTGCTAAAGAGGTTGGAATTATTATTACCAGCGCTAGTAAATCCTTTAACTTAGCTGGGCTTAAGTGCGCTCTTATCATTACCCAATCAAGTGAGCTGCAGGAGCGAATTAACAAAATGCCACTGGCAGTAACTTGGCGGGCATCCTTATTTGGCGCAGTCGCATCAACTGCAGCTTATTCAGACTCTGTTAATTGGTTAGATGGAGTATTAATCACATTAGATGAAAATAGGAAATTACTAAGCAATTTACTGCAAAGTAAATTACCAGCGGTAAAGTATCGAATTCCAGATTTTGGCTACCTAGGCTGGCTTGATGTTAGCGGCATTGGATTAGGGGAGGATCCAGCAGCTAAGATATTAGAAAAAGGAAAGGTTGCATTGAATGGTGGTGTTTTATATGGACCAAAACATAAGAGCTTTGTCCGACTGAACTTTGGCACAAGCCCAGAATTAATCACTGAAGGTATTGATCGGATTACAAAGAGTTTGTAGCACTACTTCTTTCTTCCGTGTAAGCGCTTAATTAAAGTTGTCAAGATTTTTTCTGAAACTTTTGTGCGCTTAAAGGTTGTAAATCTAAGTGGGATTCTAAATCTAGTCTTAACTACTGTGCGTGCGTAGGTGTACTCAAGTAAACCTTCTGCGCCATGAATGCGGCCATAGCCAGAATCTTTAACGCCACCAAATGGCACAGATGCAACTGCAGCAAATAAAAAGACGGAGTTTATGGAGACCATGCCACAAGCTAACTTTGAAGCAATTTTTTCACCCTCTCGCTTGGAAAAAACTGCTGCAGCAAGTCCATAAGAGCTGGCATTGGATAACTTAATTGCTTCATCAGTGTTAGTTACCTTATTTATAGCGATGGTTGGCCCAAAGGTCTCTTGCGTCATTGCAGTTGAATCCTCAGGCACATCCAACATTATTACCGGTTCAGCATAGGCACCTTTTATGGAATCGGTTCCCCCTAATAAAAACTTAGCTCCCTTTGCTTTGGCATCATCTAAGTGGGATTGAATTACTTGCAACTGTGATGGCATGGTGGCTGGTCCATAATCTTTGCCAACCTCAATCTTCTTTGCCATCTTGCTTATCTCTTCAATAAATTGATCAGCAACCGTTTCGACTACATAAACTCTTTCTGCCCCAATACAAGATTGGCCAGCATTAGCCATGGCAGACCAAAGTGTGTATTCGGCCGCAAGTTTTATATCAGCATCTGCAGCCACAATTACAGGATCCTTACCACCACACTCCAGCACAACTGGAATCATTGATTGGGCGCAACTTTCTGCCACCTTCTTAGCAGTTTTAGTAGATCCAGTAAATGAGAGCTTATTAATCTTTGATTGAGTTAACGCTCTACCGGTATCTGGCAGACCAGTAACTGTTGCAAAAATATTTTCAAATGGTGCAATGAGTGCAAATGAATCTGCCAACCACTTACCAACACCTGGAGTGAACTCAGATGGTTTAAAAACAACTGCATTTCCAGCAGCTAATGCATAAGCAATTGAGCCCATTGGAGTAAAGATCGGATAATTCCACGGACCAATCACGCCAACAACACCAAGGGGTGATCGTTGCACCTGCGCTTTCATGTTAAACATCAATAAACCAGCTGGGCGATTTTGTTTTTGCATAATCTCTTTGGCATGCTTTGCCGCCCAGGCAAGGTGATCAATTGCAATAGAAACCTCTAAGGATGCATCACCTAATGGTTTGCCACACTCCGTTGCTACTAACGCAGCAATCTCTTTTTGATTTTGAGTTATATAAGATGCCCATTTAAGTAAGGTGCGCTTTCGGGCGATAGCGCCGAACTCCTGCCAGCGAAGAGTTGCAACTTGAGCAAGGTTTACTTGGGTGAATACCTCATCCGTTGTGAAGTTTTTATAATTAGCAATTACCTCACCTGTTTTTGGATCACACTTTTCAAAGGTGGCTTCAAGGTTCATAAGGTAAGAGTAAACTCTTTTTATGGCAGAGTTAATCCGACCTTCAACTGTTTTACCCGCTCAGCGCACACAAATTACGATTAAAACTGGTGATGGGCTCAATTTGATTGGTCAGGTCAGCACCCCATTAGGTGAAATAACTGGCTCATTACTAATGCTTCATCCCAACCCATCAGGTGGGGGAATGATGGATTCACATATCTATAAAAAAGCAGCCAATCGATTACCTGCCATGTCTGGCATTGAAATAATTAGATTTAATACTCGGGGAAGTACAAGTGAGGCAGGAAGTAGTCAGGGAGAGTATGACGGTGGTAAATCTGAAAAGTTAGATGTCCTTGCAGCCCTTGAGTACTGTTTTGAGCAATTAAAGGTAAAAAATCTATATGTAATTGGCTGGTCCTTTGGCACAGAGCTGGCATTGCAATACGCCAGAGATAAAAGAATTAAAGAGTTAATCTTGCTAAGTCCGCCGATGTTATCTACCACGGATGAAGATCTAGAGTTTTGGATAAAAGATGGCAGGGGTATCACTGCATTAATTCCAGAGTTAGATGATTACTTAAAGCCAGCGGCGGCAAGAGATAAGTTTTCTAAAGTTAAGAATTTAAGGCAGATTGATGTGGCGGGGGGTAAGCATCTATTGGTAGGTGAACCAATGGTTCACCTGGTATTAAGTGAGATTGTTAAAGTGATTGCACCAAGTAGATTGCCGCTACCAACTGAAGTTTAAGATTGATCAGCTCTTGGAAAAACTACCTCATCTAATATAAGAAGAAATGCGGCTGCAATTGGCACCGCAAGTAGCCCACCAACTAATCCGAGCAGGGATGCGCCAAGAAGTGCTGCAATAATTGTTACCAGTCCTGGAATTGCTAACGACTTTCGCATAATCCTTGGTGTGATTACATAATTTTCAATTTGAACATAAATTATGTAAGCAACTAGTGCAATAACTGCTGTGCTTAAAGAATCGGTAAGGCTAACTAAGGTGACAACCGTCATCCCAATAAAATGGCCAATAAGTGGAATAAAGCCACAGACTAAGACCACCATGGCAAGAGGTCCTGGGTATGGCATGCCAATTGTTAAGCCCATAATCAAAATAAAAATGGCAGCTAAGGTAGCGATAATTGCTTGGCCGCCAACAAATGATCCAACTCTGCTAATAATTGCATTGCTGAGCTTTGATACCCGATCGCGCCTAGTTGCTGGTACAAATCGCAAGCTGATCTTTATAACCTGTGGCAGAGATGCTAGGAAGTAAAGAGTTAAAACTAAGATAGTGAAAGCTGAAAGTAATCCACTTACCACAGCCCTTCCCACCCCAATTACGCCACCAAAAGCGGTGATCGCAAATTGGCCATCCTTAATAATCGAATTAAGCCGGATTTCCAGAGAATCAATCACTCCATATTTAATGTTTAACTCATTAATAAAAGCGTTGTTGTTTAAATCTTTTACTAATTGTGGGGCGTTATCAAGTAGTTGATTACCTTGATCAACTAAAGGCGGAGCTGCAATTGCGATGAATAAGCCAACAAAGGCTAAGACTGAGGCCATCACCGCACCTACCGCTGCTCCTCGCTTTAAGCCAAGATTTTGGAAAAACATCACCGCTGGATTTAAGCCAGCTGCTAAAAATAATGAAATAATAATTAAGATAAATACTGAACTTGCTGAGGCTAACGCTCTAAGTATGGTTAATGCGATTAATGCACCAACTGTGACCATAAAACCAAAGTAAAATGGGTGAGTAGTGTCAACTCGTTTGCCAGCAACACCAAAATCCTCCACCAGATTGCTCCTACCCTTACGACGAAGCAGTGGAGTTAATTTTCTACTAATTTTTGGTTTATTAAATCTAGCCATTTAGTAATTTTAACCTCTTTTGCCATCAGTAAGCGGATTTGATTAGTGAGTGCAGGTTAAATAAGAGAGAATAAGCCTATGAGTGGGCTACAAATCAAAGGATTAGGCGAGGAGATTGCAACCTTAGCAAATCTGCCTTGGGATCAACCACTCGAGAATTGGCCAGAGGATGAAGTCCTAACCTCAATGCGTGGAATCTCACGGCACATAGTCAGGTTAATTAGATCAGATCAAAAACGCAGTAATAGCCAAATATTTGCAGTCAAGGAGACAGTTTCAGAGTTTGCTAATCGGGAGTACACCCTGCTTCGAGATTTAAATCAACGCACCGCACCAGTTGTGGAGCCGGTTGCAGTAATTGAGGGCCGATTAGATAAAGAGGGTAATGAGTTAGCAGCTGTTTTAGTTACTAAATATCTACCCTACTCACTACCTTATCGAGTGATCTTAAGCAGCGCGGTCACACCAATTGAGATTTTAAATATGGCGAACGCACTCGCATTACTTTTGGTCAGAATGCATTTGATTGGATTTTGGTGGGGGGATTGCTCATTATCAAACACTTTATTTAGAAGAGATGCCAATGATTTTGCCGCATATTTAGTGGATGTTGAGACTGGTGAGTTTCATAAATCTTTAAGTGATGGCCAGCGCGAGCATGATTTGGAGCTGACTCACTTTAATGTGGCAGCAGAGTTGGAGGATTTAGCACTCGCTGGGGTCTTATCAAAGGAGATAGATCCAGTGCGAGCATCAGATGGTGTAATAAGAAGGTATCGAAGATTATGGAAGATGCTTAAGGAGCCACAGATATTAGATGCATCAGATAGGCAGGCGGTGGAGCGGGCGATGAGATCACTGCAGGATTTAGAATTTGCAGTGGAAGAGGTTGAGGTTACTACGGACGGTGATAAGGGATCAATAAGATTTCAACCAAAGTTAGTTGCAGCCAGATATCATGCCAATCGTTTATATGATTTGATGGGATTACAAACAGAGGAGCTGCAGGCAAAGCGATTACTTGCCTCCTATGATCGTTACAAAGCCAGAGAGTTCACCCCTCATACTTCATATTCGGTAGTAGTTAAACAGTGGCTGGCTGATGTATTTAGACGGGTAGTAAATCAGGTGCCAGATAATTTAAAAGGCCGAGTGGAGCCAGCACAGTTATTTCATGAGGTATTAGAGAATCG
>SXRC01000056.1 GCA_005793655.1 Actinomycetota bacterium | reverse complement strand
ATTCATGTCAATCACGGTGTTGCGAATGCGAAATCTAGAGTTAATTACAAAGGAGCACTTGCTGGTGATGATGCACGAACTGTGTGGATTGGTGATGTATACATCCATAAAGTAGCTGAGGGAACTGATACCTATGAATTAAATCGCAACTTGTTATTGACCGATGGAGCTAGAGCGGATTCTGTTCCAAATCTTGAAATTGAGACTGGAGAGATAATAGGCGCCGGGCACGCAAGTACCACCGGCCGCTTTGATGACGAGCAACTTTTCTATTTACAGTCGCGGGGAATTCCGGCGGATATTGCTCGAAGATTAGTAATCCGTGGATTCTTTGCTGAAATCATTAGCAAATTGAAGAATGAAAGTTTAGAGGAACGGTTAATGGCCAGGATTGATGATGAGTTGGCAAAGGTAGGGCAGTAATTATGGAGTTGGATTTTTCAGTTTTAGTAGATGGTAAGCCGATTGCAATTGATGTAGATGGAGTTGCGGTATGCGTAGCAAAGGTTGGTGATGAGGTATTCGCTGTTGCTGATACCTGCACTCACTCCGAAGCTTCATTATCTGAGGGTGAAATTACTGGCACAAAAATAGAGTGCTGGCTTCATGGCGCGGAGTTTGATCTGCGAACTGGAGTGGCGCTAACGCCACCAGCTACTGAAAGTTTAAAAAGTTTCAAAGTAAAACGTAACGGCAATCAATTAACAATAACTAACTAAGAGGAGAATGTAATGAGTGTTTTAGAGATTAAGAATCTACAGGTTAGTGTTGTGATTGAGTCTGGCAATAAAGAAATATTGCGCGGAGTTGATCTAACTATCAAGTCAGGTGAAACCCACGCCATCATGGGGCCAAATGGATCGGGTAAGTCAACTTTGGCATATTCCATAGTTGGGCATCCCAAGTATCTAATTACCGGTGGGTCAGTAACTTTAGATGGTGTTGATGTATTAGAGATGAGTGTGGATGAACGTGCAAAAGCTGGATTGTTTTTAGCAATGCAATATCCGGTAGAGATTCCTGGTGTATCGGTATCAAATTTCCTACGCACTGCTGTGACTGCAATCCGAGGTGAAGCTCCAAAGGTTCGCACTTGGGTTGGAGAGGTGAAGGCAGCGATGTCTTCGTTGGAGATTGATACCGCTTTCTCGGAGAGAAATGTGAACGAGGGTTTTTCTGGCGGCGAGAAGAAGCGTCATGAAATATTACAAATGGAATTATTAAGGCCCAAAATTGCAATTCTTGATGAGACAGACTCTGGTTTAGATATTGATGCACTTCGTGTTGTTTCAGAGGGTGTAAATAGAATTAAGGAAAACTGTGATTTAGGAGTAATGCTAATTACTCACTACACACGCATTCTTAAATATATTAAGCCTGATTTTGTCCATGTTTTCGCTAACGGAAAAATTGTTGAAGAGGGCGGATCAGAGCTTGCCGACAAGCTTGAAGAGAAAGGTTACGCAGAGTACATAACTGCGTAAATAATGAGTCTTGATTTCTCCAGGTATAAGAATGATTTTCCTATCCTCAATCGCAAGGTGCGGGGTGGAAACACATTAATTTATTTAGATAGCGGTGCAACCTCTCAAAAGCCAGAGACAGTTATCGAGGCAGAGGCGAATTTCTATCGCACCAAAAATGCTGCAGTACATAGGGGTGCTCATTTAGTTGCTGAAGAAGCCTCTGAAGTTTATGAGGGTGCAAGAGAGAATGTTGCTAGATTCATCGGTGCAAAAAGTGATGAAGTAATTTTTACCAAAAGTGCCACAGAATCCTTGAATTTAATTGCCTACTCGTTAGGCAATCCAGAATCAAAGTTTCATCTTCAGCCTGGGGATGAAATTGTGGTTTCTGAGATGGAGCATCATGCAAATTTGATCCCTTGGCAGCAATTAGCAAAAAGAGTGGGCGCTAAATTAACCTGGTTTAAAATAACCGATGAGGGTAGATTAGATTTATCTGATATCGACAAATTAATTAATAAGAAAACCAAAATTGTTGCTATAACTCACCAATCAAATGTCCTAGGAACTATTGTGCCACTGGCACAAATAACTAAAGCTGCTCATGCCGTTGGAGCAGTAGTTGTTCTAGATGCCTGTCAATCCGCCCCACATTTTGCAGTTGATGTAAAGAAATTAGAGGTAGATTTCCTAGCTTTCTCTGGTCATAAGGTTTTGGGTCCAACTGGTATTGGAGTTTTATGGGGCAAAGCTGAATTATTGGATCATTTAGAGCCTTCATTATTTGGTGGCTCGATGGTTGATTCAGTAACTATGCAGGGTGCAACCTGGGCGAAGGCGCCACGCAAATTCGAAGCAGGAGTGCCAAATATGGCTCAGGCAGTTGGTTTATCAGCAGCCATTGACTATATAAGTAAAATTGGGATGGATAAGGTTGCTCAACACGAGCACGATTTAACAAAACAATTAATATCTGGTTTGCAAAATATTTCAGGTGTTCAGGTGATCGGCCCAGTAGATATGAAAGATCGAGGGGGAGTTGTTTCTTTCACTGTTGATGGTGTACACCCCCATGATGTGGGTCAATATTTGGATCAGTTTGGCATTGCAGTTCGGACCGGACATCACTGTGCCTGGCCCTTGATGCGCAGGTTAAATTTGGTTGGTACTACCAGAGCCTCATTCCATTTATACAATGATGAAAACGAGGTGAAGGTCTTATTAGATACAGTCTCTAAAATTAAGGATTATTTTAAGGTGAGTAAGTAATGGAGCTAGATTCTCTTTATCAAGAGGTAATCCTTGATCACTACCGATCACCACACCATAAGGGTTTATCTGCGCAGAAGGATATTCAAGTTCATCACAACAACCCTAGTTGTGGGGATGAAATCACATTGAATCTGATTATGGATGGAAGGTTTGTGAAAGATATATCTTGGGATGGTGTTGGGTGTTCGATCTCTATGGCAAGTGCTTCAGTTATGAGCGATCTTCTAATTGGTAAAAGGTATGAAGAGGCAACAAAGATTCTTGGAGCATTTGTCGAATTGATGCAAAGCAAAGGTCAGTCACAAGGTGATGAAGTAATACTGGAAGATGGTGTGGCTTTTGCAGGGGTATCTAAATTTCCAGCGCGGATCAAATGTGCCTTGCTGGGTTGGATGGCATTTAAAGACGCAACTACTCAAGTGATCAAGTAGAATATAACCATGGCTACTAGCGTTGATGATATTACTGAGGCAATGAAGGATGTTATTGATCCTGAGTTAGGCATTAATGTGATTGATCTTGGTTTGGTTTATGACATGCGCCTTGAT
>SXRC01000055.1 GCA_005793655.1 Actinomycetota bacterium | reverse complement strand
CAAAAGCTGCTGGTGAAATGCGGGCAAGGTTACGTGGGTTAGGCATTTCAAATGCAACTGCCAGAACTTTTCATTCCGCAGCTCTTAAACAGCTTTTATATTTTTGGCCCTACGCCTTCGGTGGCCAGTTTCCATCCTTACTAACCTCAAAATCTGGTTTTATCAGCCAAGCAATAAGCCGAGCAGATGTGGCAATTCCTGCCTCTGTCAACGCTCTTCGTGAAATATCAGGTGAGATCGAATGGGCAAAGGTGTTGGAGATTTCACCCGAAAATTATCAAGAACAAGCAGTTGCTAATGATCGATCAGTAAAGTTGCCAAATAACAAAGATACTAGTGAAAATTTAGCAATGATTGCGCAGGTTTATGAGGCGTATGAATCATTAAAAAAGCAGGAGCGAGGATTAGACTTTGAAGATGTACTACTGCTTTGTGTGGGAATGTTAGAGGAGGATCGTGGAGTAAGGGAGCGAGTACGAGATCAGTATCGCTACTTCACCGTTGATGAGTACCAAGATGTCTCACCCTTGCAACAAAGGTTGCTCAATCTATGGCTAGGAAATCGGCAGGAGATTTGCGTGGTGGGGGATGCGGCCCAGACTATTTACTCATTTGCGGGGGCAACTTCAAACTTCTTGCTTAACTTTCAAAATCGTTTTCCAAGTGCCCAAGTTTTCAGATTATCTAGGGGATATCGATCAACCCCAGAGATTATAAATACTGCTAATAAGATATTGCGCCAGGGTAATTTGGTCAGTGATCATGGTGATGAGTTGCAATCAGCTAATGCTCATGGCGAAAGGCCAGCGGTAAATGGTTTTAACTCCAGCGCCGATGAGATCTCATATGTTGTAGCTGAGGTCAAAAAAGTGATTGCTGCTGGATCTGACTCATCTGAGATTGCGATATTGGCTAGAACTAACGCCCAACTTGATCAGGTTAAATCAGCACTAAATAACGCGCAGATTTTAAGCCAGATCAGATCAGGGGAGCGTTTTTTTGATCGGGTGGATGTTCGAGATGTGATGCGCTTGATTAGAAGCGCCTCAGTGCTGCCATCAGAGGATGGGGATTGGTATACCGATTTAGTCGCAGTGCTTCGCCCTTTTGGTGATGCTGATTATGTGACTGCATTTTTGCGGCTTGCAAAAAGTATTCAGGAAAATGGCGGCAACAACATGCGCGCCTTTTTACGTGAGATTGAGGATCGAGCTGAGCAAAATAACCCACCAACCCTGCCTGGGGTAACTCTTGCCACCTTGCATGCAGCAAAAGGTTTGGAGTGGAATCAGCTATTTTTAATTGGGGTTTCAGATGGGGTGCTACCTATGGGTAATGATTTAAATGAGGAGCGCAGGTTGTTTTATGTTGGAGTTACTAGGGCTAAGCAGCGGATTCAAATTACCTATGCCGGCAAGCCCAGCGTATTTTTAGAGCAATTTAATTAAGTTGCACCCACCACCCCTAATGCTTTACTCTTACCGCATGGCAAAGACACTTACTTCAAAGACAGCATCTGTGATTAAAGCAGTTGCTGGTAATTGGTATGCCATTAATCCAGTAACGGTGGCTTCTTCATACCGTTCAGACTGGACAAATAAGCGCTCTAATAAGGGTTTTTATACCTTCACATTAGTTCGCACCCCTAGGAGCTATATCGGCTAAAGTCGAGATAGAAGCCAAGGGGCCCGCGAATCTAATGATTCGGGGGCCCTTTTTCTTTTCTCTAAATAAATATCCAAAAACAAATTGCCAAACGGCAAAAGAAAGAAACCAACGCACGATAACCGAAAGGAAAGGTGAGAACGATGACCGTTCTCTTCAGCGAACTACTTATCCCAGGTTGGGCACAAGGCCCAACTGCCAAAATTGGATTAGGTGATATCACCTGGGCTTATGAGGATGCCCCAGTGATCTCCTATACCGATTACGCCACAAACTCTGCAACAAATTACCTTGCAGAAAAGAGCAAGTCGGGGCAAGGTGGATATAAGCGCGCTGATAATCCTTTCATACCAGAGATTAACAAACCGGCTTCAGTGATGAGCCTGCCTTGCCACTCATCTGATCCAGAACTCTTCTTCAGTGATAGCGCGCCAGTAATCGCCCAAGCAAAGGCGTTATGTGCAGGTTGCCCAGTTAAAGCAAAGTGCTTGGCGGGAGCAATCTCAAGAGCTGAGCCATGTGGCGTATGGGGAGGTGAGTTATTTGATGAAGGTCAGATAATTCAAAGCAAGCGCACACCAGGGCGGCCAGCAAAGGTGGCACAGGCAAGTTAGATTTTTAATCAACAACTGTTAACTAGAAAGGGTTAACATAAAAAAGCGGGAGTGGTATTTAACCACCCCCGCTTTTAAATTTAGCTTTCCTGCTTATTTATTAAGCCTTACCAAGAATACGATTTACCTTTGTGCCACAAACTGGACAGATTCCTTGTGCCATACGGCGACCTGAATCAGAGACCTTTACATGTCCTTCAAAGGAGCGCTTCTCTTTGCACTTAACGCAGTAAGCCTCACCCTTATACTCTTCTGCCATTTTCTTCCTCCATCCGCCGCACTCTTGGGAGCATGCAGGTCAGTTCCAGCACGTGAGTACGAATGGCTTCACCATACCCCCGCAACTGCTGCAACTCGGGTTTTCCACGCCTAAAATCTAAAATATTAAGTAATAACGGAGAAAAAAGGGGTAAAACTAGTTATTTATTGCCGGTGCGAGAGTTAATCCACCACCTTGGCAGCCAAGTTCAAACCCTTCCAAAAATGCTTCTGCCCTATCTTTATCGGTGAATCTGCTCAAATAATTATTGAATTCCTGATCATGAGCGATGACCTTCAAATGAATTAACTCATGAAAAATAATATAATTTAAAACATAATTAGGTGCACCAATTAATCGATCTGAGATACGAATTGTCCGGTCAACTGTGGTGCAAGAGCCCCACCGTTCATTCATATTGCGCCAATTAATGCTGGCTGGATAAGTATCAAACTCGGGTAGATAGGTAGCAAGTTGCTCCATACCGATTTGCATCAGTTGTAGATCGGTTTTGCGCTCGCGTGCCTCTCGCCTTAGCACCATAGCAATCATCTCTGGAATTATCTCGATCTCTTGCCGCCTACTCATCCGAGCTGGGATATGAATCTCAATCACCCCGCCCTGGCGATAGGCGCTGATGCTGCGCCGCCTACGCTCCTTGCGAATCACCCGATATGCCGGCAGATCCTTGGGCAATCTGGCCTCATCACTTTTCCTACGCTTAGCGATTTGAGCAACCTGCGGTGAAATATCAGGAAAAAGAATTTCTTGCTCAAAGTTATCCACCATTACCTCTTCTTATCCACCATAATTGCTCTTATCTCCACAGGTTAATCCACAGAGTACGGTTAAATTTTACGCAACCTACTTACTTATTTGTGGCAGGCCGTACCGCAGAGGATTAGGTAATTTATTTTTTATCACGAAGACACCTAGACTGCTAAAAAACATTTTCAAAATTACTTTTTAAAACACCCTTTTAAGTTGATTCTCAACTTTTATTCCCTTATCTTTGCACTACGAAGTCCCCGGATAACCGTTTCATATCTGCAAGGGGAAGGCAGATAAGAAATTGTGCGCCCGGGGATTTCGCTTTTACTTTTGTCGGACTAGATCAAGCCAGATAGATCATCTGGGACCGTGATGCTATCTAGGAAGGCTTTTACATCGGTGAGGTCATTAGGCATCGGCAAAAATGCTGGATCCTGCCAACACTTATCACGACTATCCGCTCCCCGTAGTTTTTTAACCTCACTCCAAAAAGCTGATGCCTCTCGCATTTTTCTTGGTGAAACTTCAACCCCTAGTAGATTCGCAAATATTTGTTGCATGGGTGAATTTGTCGCTCTACGACGACGAGAGTTTTCAATCAAAGCGTTAAAGGCTGGGATCTTCTCACTAGCAACTGCAGATATAACATGATCAATCCAACCTTCAATTAATGCCAGCGCCATTTCCAGTCTTGTTAACGCCAACTCTTGGGCGTGAGTTTGTTGAGGCGTAAATAGGCCGGCACTTAATGCGATATTAATTGATTGTGGATTATTAATATCGATTTCACCGCTAGCCATCGCCTCTTCAGCTTGTCTGGTAATCGAGTCAACATCGATAGTGATTCCTTCACCGTAGGCAATTATTAGATCTTTAATATAGTTTTCAAGCCATGGAGTATTAGCAAATAACCGAGCTGCAGCAGCTTCACGCAAGGATAAGTAAATTCTGATTTGTTCCTGATCTATCCCTAAACCATCTGCCCATTCGGTGATATTTTGTGGGATCAGGTGGGATCCAGAGTCAGCTTTTAGAAGTGGAATCGCCACATCATTAGCACCAGTGATGGTGTTGGCAAGTGTGCCAATGCCCTGTCCAAGTTGAGTGGCGATTAAGGTGCCCATGAATCCACGCAAAATTCGAGCCAGCATCGTCTTCATCACCTCTTGTTGCTGTGGGTTTTGTTCATCCGATTCCATGAATCCCATAGGCAGTGCTGTATTAGAGCTGGTAATCACCGCACCAAGTGCATCGGCCATACCAAGTGCTAATGGTTCAAATAGTTGCTGCCAACCATTGATTGATTCATCCAGCCATTCACGCTTTGCCCAGGCACTTTGATTGGGCAGGGTTGCTGTTGGGAACAAAATTTCTGTATCCAACCAGGTGTTGGCAATAGTTAATGCTTCGGAGAGTTGTTTTTGGTCAGTAGTGCCAACTGGAAGATCTCCTTTTGCGGTAATGATTTTTCTAGAAATCTCTCTTAAATTAGCAATGGTAATTAAGTTTTGTTCACCAGATTTATTAGCTCCCATACCCTCGATAAAGGATTTAGCACCAGCTAATACACCAGAGTCAATTCCCATTTCTGAGAATTTTTTAAGCAGCGCATCAAAATCAGGCTGCCCCTCATTTGGTAAAAAGCCAAAACTCATTTGCTTACAACTCACCCTTCATTCATTTGCTGGGAAGATCACCGATTCCTATAGAACAATAATGCCACCTTTTTTCTTCCCGGCTGATTACTATTATCTTATGAATCTTTCTTCCGCCTCCGCTCTGATCTGGTGGGTAATTCCGATCACAGCTGTTATGGGTGCGATCGCCTATGGGGTGTGGGTAACAAAATACAAATCTAAGTATGACAATCAGACCAATCGTTCAGTAGATAATTTTAATAAGTTTCAAAATACTTTTAGACGTAAAAAATAAGCTTCGGTAATTTAAATGAGATCAATAATGCCGATAAACGGCCGCTGGCTTACTCCGACCAAAGTTTTTGTAAATGTGCTGATGTTGGCAGCCTTTGTCTTACCAGCACCATTTGTAATCCTCTCACCAGGGGATCCACAAAATATTTTGGGCTCAGCGATAACAATCTCAGGCACCAAGGTTTATCCAACAACTGGAAAATTATCAGTTACCTCAGTGATGGTCACCGATCCAGATTCATATATGACCGGCTTTGATGTTTTGTACGGTTGGGTGGATAAAACCCGCGCGGTTATTCCAAGATCTGAAGTTTATCCAGAGGGTGAAACTGCAGAGCAGGCGATAGAAGAGGGAGCAGCTGAAATGAGTGGCTCTCAAATAAATGCCACCGCTGCTGCCTTGTCTTATCTTGGGTATAAGAGTGCATCAAAAATTGTAGTTCTCGACATAAATAAGAGTTCAAATGCATATAAAACTATTGAAGTATTGGATCAGCTAGTGAGCATTGATGACCGGAAAGTTAAAAGCTCATCGGAATTAATTGCGTATCTCGGTGATAAAAAGCCAGGCGATTTGGTAACCATCAAAGTAATTAGAGCTGGATTAGGTGAATTAATTAAGCAAGTTAAATTATCGGCCAGGGAGGATGATTCAGCATTTATTGGCATAAATATTGAAGAGCAATTTGATTTTCCATTTGATGTCAAGATTAAGCTTGAAGAAACTGGCGGGCCAAGTGGTGGATTCATATTTGCACTCGGTGTGGTTGAAAAGTTAACCCCAGCTAATTTGGTGCGTTCTCGAAATATTGCCGGCACCGGCACAATTACTACCGATGGCAGAGTCGGTCCTATTGGCGGAATTGCGGAAAAGATAATTGGTGCACAAGCAGATGGTGTTGAAATATTCCTTACTCCAACTCAAAATTGTATGGATATAAAGAACTTAAAAGCCTTAGCCACGGAAAAATCAGGTAAGTCTGGGAAGGTAATGAAGATTGTGCCGGTCGCCACACTCTCTGAGGCGATTTCACTCTTAGAACTGCCTGATAATGCCAAGTTCCCCAGTTGCAAAAGCTTCACCTAGGAGTAGATAAGATCTGCGCATGAGTAACTCAGGCTTTGGTGGCGGTGGGTTTAACCGCAGCAATAATCCATTTGGTGGCAGTGGTTTTGGTGGCAACTTTCCAAACCCATTTGCAAACCGTGGCGGCGGTCGCAGGCGAATTAGCCCACTAACAATAACCGTAATCGCATTATTCGTTCTTAGTACTGTCTTAATTTCCTCAAGCGGATTTTATGCTGATTTTCTCTGGTATCGCTCAGTTGATTATGTAGATGTATGGCAGACAACCTTATTTACAAAGATTTATTTATTTTTAGGGTTTGGTTTAATTACCGCAGCAACTATCTCGGCAAACATTTATATTGCATTTCGTCGTCGGCCAATTTATGTGCCAGTTTCAGTAGAAGCAGATAATTTAGAGAGATATAGAGCCCAACTGGAGCCAATCCGACGCCTTGCCGGCATCGGTGTATTTTTATTAATTTTTTATTTTGCTGGCTCATCTGGATCCCGATTTTGGGAGCAGTGGCTACTTTTTAGAAACTCAACTGAGTTTGGCAAAGTAGATCCACAATTTGGATTAGATATTTCATTTTTTGCATTCAAATTACCTATGTATCAAGGCTTGATTGGCTGGGCAATATCAACGATTGTGCTTGCGATCATTGCAGCATCTGCCGTGCATTACATTTATGGCGGAATAAGGCCGCAAGTTAAAGAAGAGCGGACAACGGTTGCTGCCAGAGTTCAGCTCTCAATTTTACTTGGTTTGTTAGTGCTCCTAAAAGCAGTCGCATACTATTTTGATCGATTTGCGTTAACGCTTAAAGAAGGCAGACTGATCACTGGTCTTACTTATTCAGATGTGAATGCGCTGCTGCCGGCTAAATCTATTTTGTCCGCCATTGCAGTTATCTGTGCTTTGCTGTTCTTTGCAAATATTGTAAGAAGATCTTGGCTTTTGCCAACTGCAGGAGTTGCCTTGATGGTGATTGCCTCAGTATTAATTGCTGGAGTTTATCCAGCAGCAATTCAGCAATTTCAGGTCAAACCATCAGAGTCAAGTAAAGAAGCACCATTCATTCAGCGAAATATCGAAGCTACCCGGGATGCTTTCGATATCTCAAATGTTGAAGTACTGGACTATCAAGCAACTGTGACCACCTCAGCTGGTCAATTGGCAAATGATGCTGCGACCATTGCAAATATCAGATTGATGGATCCAAATGTGTTGTCAGCAACTTTTAGGCAATTGCAGCAGATCAAGCCTTATTACACATTCTCAGATTCACTTGATATTGATCGTTATGTAATAGATGGTAAGGAGAGAGATGTAGTAGTTTCTGTTCGAGAATTAAATATTGCTGGAAACCCTTCTCGAAATTGGATTAATGACCACCTGGTTTACACCCATGGATTTGGAATGGTTGGAGCTTACGGAAATACTGTTGATGCAGATGGAAAGCCATCATTTGTTATTGAGAATATTCCACCAACTAACGGATTAGGCGAATTCGAACCTCGAGTTTACTTTGGCGAGAATGTTCCAAATTATTCAATTATTGGCGGCCCAGCTACTGATAATCCAGTCGAGCTTGATTACCCAGATGATAATTCAACAAATGGACAAAAGAATTTCACCTACACCGGCAAGGGCGGAGTGCCAATGGGCTCTTTGTTCTCTCGGCTTTTATTTGCAATTAATTACCAGGAACAAAGAATTCTGCTATCAAATTTAATTAACTCAGAGTCAAAAATTCTATTTAATAGAAACCCAAGAGAGCGCGTTGCAAAGGTAGCACCCTGGCTTACCTTGGATGCAGATCCATACCCAGCAATTATCGATGGCAAAATTCTCTGGATAATCGATGGCTTTACTACTAGTGCTGGCTATCCAAACTCTCGTGTTGTAAACCTAGCAAATACTGGAGATGCACTAACTAGTACCAACAATACATTTTCGCTAAATAATCGAAATATTAACTACATTAGAAACTCGGTAAAAGCCACGGTAGATGCTTATGATGGAACTGTCTCTCTTTACAAATGGGATGAAACTGATCCAGTACTCACTTCTTGGAGCAAAGCATTTCCAGGAACCGTAAAGCCAAAGAGTGAAATCTCAGCTGGTTTACTTTCACATATTCGATATCCAGAGGATCTATTCAAAGTTCAGCGGGATATTTTAAGTGCCTATCATGTTAAATCTGCAGATGCATTTTATGGCGGACAGGATTTTTGGCGCGTGCCACTTGATCCATCAAGCTTTGGATCAAACTCAGGAGTGCAGCCACCTTATTACTTGACCATGCAAATTCCTGGTCAAAGAAAGCCAACATTTTCTCTCTATACACCTTTCGTTCCACGAGGTGGCCGAGAGAATTTAACCGCAGTCGCAGTGGTTAACTCAGATGCTGGTGATGATTATGGAAAAATTACAGTGTTGCAGCTTCCCAGATCAACAAATGTTGCGGGCCCATCACAGGTTGCATCAAATTTTGAAGCCAAGCCAGAGGTTGCTACCTCTTTGTCATTACTTCGCCAGGGTGGAGCCGATGTAGTACTTGGAAATCTTCTGACGCTTCCAGTTGGAAAAGGTTTGTTATATGTGCAACCAGTTTATGTAAGAGCAACTGGGAATACCGCTGCTTATCCATTGCTGCAGAAGGTTTTAGTCTCATTTGGTGATCAAATTGGATTTAGTGAAACCTTGCAAGGAGCATTAGATCAGGTCTTTGGTGGCGATTCTGGTACAACTGAATCAACCAATGATCAAAACGCACCAATTAATAACGGAGCGGGAACAAGTCAGGCAATCAGATCAGCAATTGCATCATTGCAAGCTGCTTATGCCGACCTTGAGTCTGCACAAAAACGGTTAGATGGTGCAGCTGAAGATAAAGCAAGAGCAAGAGTTAAAGCAGCAATTGCGGCATTAATTTCTGCACAAAACAGATAAAAATTTCATTTATTTGGGTTAATCCCATACCTACTCTAGAATTTCACTACCGACGCGGGGTGGAGCAGCTCGGTAGCT
>SXRC01000054.1 GCA_005793655.1 Actinomycetota bacterium | reverse complement strand
GGTTGCGGCAATGGTTTGGAAACTGATCTCCTAGATGGCAAAAAGCCACCTAGCTCTTTGCGACGAGCCATCATGTACTGGTACTCAGGTGAATCAATGCCAGGGTGAATATATGGTGGCAATTTGGCATCTAGCTCTTCATCTTTTAATGGAATAAATAAGCGATCTCTAAAGTTTTTCAAATCCTCAAGTGTCATTTTTTTCATCTGGTGGGTTGAGTTTCTTGCCTCAAAATGTGATCCCAAAGTCCAGCCTTTAATTGTCTTTGCCAAAATTACGGTCGGCCGTCCATTATGTTCACTTGCTGCTTTATAGGCTGCATAAAGTTTTTGATAATCATGGCCACCACGTTTTAGATTCCAAATATCATCATCACTCCAGGTTGAAACCATCGCAGCAGTTCTTGGATCACGGCCAAAGAAATTCTCCCTTACAAACGCGCCATCCTCTGATTTGAATGTTTGAAAATCTCCATCTGGTGTTTTATTCATCAAATCAACTAATGCACCCTCGCGGTCTGCAGTTAATAGTGGATCCCACTCTCTGCCCCAGACAACTTTGATTACATTCCAGCCGGCGCCACCAAAGACAGATTCAAGCTCTTGAATAATCTTGCCATTACCACGGACTGGTCCATCTAATCTTTGAAGATTGCAATTAACTACAAAGGTTAAATTATCTAAACCCTCACGCGCAGCTAATGAGATAGCACTTAATGTCTCTGGTTCATCAATCTCACCATCTCCTAGAAATGCCCAAACATTTTGATCACTAGTATCTTTAAAGCCACGGGCATGTAGATAGCGATTAAATCTTGCTTGATAAATTGCATTAATTGGTCCAATACCCATGGAAACAGTTGGAAACTCCCAAAAGTTTGGCATCAACCTTGGATGTGGATAGGAGGATAAGCCACCACCATCATGTGATAACTCTTGGCGGAAACCATCTAATTGCTTTTCAGTAAGCCGGCCTTCCATAAACGCTCTGGCATACATTCCAGGTGAGGCATGTCCTTGGAAATATATTTGATCGCCACCACCTGCATGTTGCTTGCCTCGAAAGAAATGATTAAAGCCAACCTCATATAAAGATGCACTTGATGCGTAGGTTGAAATATGTCCGCCAACACCAACTCCTGGTCGTTGCGCCCTGTGCACCATCACCGCGGCATTCCATCTAATAAAAGCTCTAATTCTTCGCTCCAAGAACTCATCTCCTGGAAAAGTTGGCTCAAGTGCTGGTGGAATGGTGTTTATGTAATCGGTGGTGCGAAGTCCTGAGACGCCAACATTTTTTTCATTTGCTCTTTGTAGTAATGAAAGCATCAAGTAGCGAGCCCTGACTGGCCCTGCATTTTTTAAGACTGCGTCAAAGGATTGTTGCCACTCAGCACTTTCATTTGGATCGGTATCAACTAATTGGTCCACCAAGTGGTCTGGGGCCTTAAAGTTTTCACTCACGGGCTTATTCTCTCTCCTAAAGGGGGGTTTGGTCATATTTAAAAGGCGGACTAGGCGTGATCTGGCTTAATTTTGGGTGAACTAGCATTTACGAGTTGCACCTTACGCCAAAGTTGGGTGGACTACTCCTAATGAATTCAGTCCAGGCACCCGCTGCCACCGTTGAACGGCTTGGCATAAAAACAGAGCAACTAATTCTTGAGGTTGGTTTTGATCAATCTGATTGTGATCAAACTTTACGTGCTGCCATTAATACTAAAACTGGTAATCAATTTTTAGATGCCACTTCGCAAGAGGTAGTAGATGTAGTAATTTTATGGTGGCGAGATACAGATGGTGATTTAGTTGATGAGTTAGTAGATGCTCTCACCTACCTAACTGAGGATGGCCCAATTTGGCTCTTCACCCCAAAGGTTGGCAGGCCCGGATATGTTGAACCAAGTGATATTCAAGATGCAGCTCCAACTGCTGGCATGTCTCAAACCACATCATTTCCAGCTGGTGCTGATTGGAGTGCAACTAGATTAATTGCCAGACATGCTGGTAGTAATAAAAAGAAAACAAAGCAGTAACCCAACCAAAAGGAGAGATTTAAATGACGCTTTCAATAGGTAATGCTGCCCCTGATTTTGAGTTAGTAAACCAACATGGTGAGAAGATCTCACTATCTTCATATAAGGGCAAGAAGAATGTGGTCTTGGTCTTTTATCCATTCTCTTTTTCTGGCACCTGCACTGGTGAACTATGTGCTCTACGTGATGATTTATCAGCTTTTCAAAATGATAATGTTGAATTGATGGCAATCTCATGTGATCCAATGTATGCAAATAAGGTGTTTGCTGAACAAGAAGGTTATAAATTCCAAGTTCTCTCTGATTTTTGGCCGCATGGCGCAGCAGCTAAAGCTTATGCAACATTTGAAGAAAGCAGAGGATGCGCTAAGCGTGGTACATTTATTATTGGTAAAGATGGCAATTTAAAGTGGCAGATTGTTAATGGATTAGGTGAAGCAAGAAGCATCCCTGATTACAAAGCAGCGCTATCAGCCTTATAAAAGACTGTTGATTGGGAGTAATACTGATCTACTAGTAATATTCCCACTCTCACCGGGTGGTTAGCTCAGTGGTAGAGCGCCTCGTTTACACCGAGGATGTCGGGGGTTCGAAACCCTCACCGCCCACATAGTATGTTTATCTAATTGTGATTAACCCGCATTACTCAGATTGGATAACTAATGAAAATAACTGATGTGCGAGTTACAACTGTCACAGTGCCTCTCAAGTCAACAATACGACATTGTGTTGGTGCACATTGGGGCAGGATTGTAAGAACTATTGTTGAGATCGAGACGGACGAAGGTATATCTGGATTAGGTGAAATGGGTGGTGGGGGCGAGAGTGCCCAGATGGCCTTTGAGAACCTTAAAAGCTATCTTATTGGTGAGAGTCCATTTAATTTGGAAGGATTACGTTTTAAAATTTGTAATCCAACGGCGAGTTTATACAACAATAGAACGCAGCTATACGCAGCAATTGAATTTGCTTGCTTGGACATCATAGGCAAAAAACTAGGAATACCTGTTTATGACATCCTTGGAGGGAAGATTCGTGACGAAGTAGAATTTGCAAGCTACTTATTTTTTAGTTATGCCAATGAAAACGCAACAACAGGTGAGGTTAAAAATTCTCAACAATTAGTCGAAAGTGCTAAAAAACTTAAAATTGAGAATGGATTTACTACACATAAATTAAAGGGTGGTGTGTTTCATCCAAATTATGAACTAGATTGTTTCTTAGCATTAGGAGAAGCATTCCCAAATGATCGTTTTCGATATGACCCAAATGCAACCCTTAGCGTCACTCAAGCGGTGGAGTTTGCAAAAGCAACCTCACACATGCGAATTGATTATCTTGAGGATTTTACTTGGGGAATTGACGGTATGAAAAAACTACGAGACTTAACGGGTATGCAAACGGCAACCAACACCGTAGTAGTTAATTTTGAGCAATTGGCACAGAACGTACATCGCGAGGCAATAGATGTCATTTTACTTGATACAACTTTTTGGGGTGGCATACGAGCATGCATTAAAGCTGCCGGGGTTTGTGAAACTTTCCAATTAGGTGTTGCGGTGCACTCATCTGCTGAATTAGGTATTCAGCTTGCCACCATGCTTCATTTAGGAGCAGTTGTTCCGAATTTAAGCAATGCTGCTGATGCACATTATCACCACCTAGCAGATGACATCATCTTGGGTGGATTAATGAAGTATGAAAATGGAAAAATTAAAGTTCCAACCGGACCAGGATTAGGAATTGAGTTAAATCGGGATAAGTTGGCACAGTACTCAGAGTTATATAAAGAACTCGGCGGATATCCTTATGATCAAGATCCAAAAAGACCAGGTTGGTATCCCATCGTTCCAAATGACCGTTGGGCACCCATAATTTAATATTCAAAATAAGAAAGAGTCGCCATATCTGACCTAATTCTGTTCCGTATTCCAAATGTCAGACCAATTGACTAATATGGGTGCTAAGTCAAGAAAAAGTAAATATATGAAATGGATGAATGAGGAAAATTAGTCGAAACCCTCACCGCCCATATTTAAATCAATCCAAGGAGCAAAATGAAGCCAGCCAAGATCGCTGATTATGGAATAACTGAAGAGTTTGGCTATTTGCCATCTTATGAACCAGTCCAATCACTCTCTGCTGGCAATGAGGAGTGGGATCAATTTGGTAAGGATCTTCCTAAGTTATTAATGAGCACAAACTTTAGAGCAAAGGTTAAAGCACTTCCTAAATTTAATATTGACAAGTTAAAAGGTGATGCAGAGATTCAAAGAGCGATGCTGGTCTTAAGTTATATTGGACAGTCATATCAATGGAGTGAGAACACCCCTGCAACAGTAATGCCAGCAAACTTAGCGGTACCTTGGTATGAGGTTGGTAAGTTAGTAGGAAGACCACCGATTCTTTCTTATCAAAGTTATGCCTCAGATAATTGGCGTCGCTTTGATAAGAATGGCCCAATTGAGTGCGGCAATATTGGCTTGGCCCAATGTTTCTTAGGCGGGCAAGATGAAGAGTGGTTTATTTTAATTCACATAGATATTGAGAAAAAAGCTGGCAAATCACTTAAAGCAATTGAAGATGCACAGGCTGCTGTTGTGGCCAATGATGCTGATCAATTAGAGGCATCACTTACTAAATTACGCAACGCATTAGCTTCGATGTATCAAGTGTTGGGTAGAATGCCAGAAAGATGTGACCCATATATTTACTTCCACCGGGTTCGTCCATATATCTTCGGTTGGCGCAATAACCCATCATTGCCAGATGGTGTGGTCTATGAGGGAGTAGATGAGTACAAAGGAGTAGGGCAAAAGTTTAGGGGAGAGACTGGAGCGCAGAGTGCGATTATTCCAGCGATGGATGGTGTCCTTGGAATTGAACATGAGAGAGATGAACTTCGTGAGTATTTAATGGAGATGAGAACTTATATGCCACCAAAGCATGTGGCATTTATTGAAGCGGTAGAGACTGGTCCATCTGTTCGCAACTTTGTTACAACTACTAAGCGCACATCTTTAACCTCAGTATTTAATGAGTGTGTTGAATTAGTAGCTAGTTTTAGAGCAATGCATCTTGAGTATGCCGGCACATATATTCACGCTCAAGCACAAGCAACACCTGGTAATCCATCAGCAGTAGGAACTGGTGGCACACCCTTTATGACATATCTTCGCAAACACCGAGATGAGACCAAGAAGCAAACTGTCTAAGAAATCTGCAAGTTGGGTAATCTTGGCTTATGCTGCTTAGTAGATTAAAACAATCATTTGCTACCTTTGGTTTAACTAAATTAAATGATATTTCAAAGGGCAAGAGGGTTGTAAAAAGTAGTACCTTACAGTTTTACTCCGCCAATCGAAATATTGGTAATTATCTGCCGGTGCTGGCAATTCATCAGATGCTGGATGAAAAACTTGATCTCTGGAATATTCATAAAACTCCAGTTGATTGGGAGTTTGTGCATAAAAACTACAAGGAGGTAATTGTTGGTGGCGCAGGGCTATTACACGCTGTCTTTGCAAAGTTTTGGGTTGATCTTGATAAAAACTGTAAGTTGCCAATCACCATTTGGGGTATTGGGGTGTGCCTGCCAGATAATGATCAACTGAAAGGTGTGCAAAAAGAGGTAGTGCAATCAGTATTTGCTAAGGCAAAGCTGGTGAATGTAAGAGATGAGTTAACTAGGGATTTTTATCAATTAGATCCAAATATCTCTATCACCGCCTGCCCAACCTTGGTTTATATCGCTAATACTTTTTCAGTAGCAGTTAAAAGCAAGGATGGTAAAAAGATTCTGCACTCATCCCATATAGATTTAGAGCCAAAATCAACAACTCCGCAAATTAAACAAATTATTGAATCAGCCGGGTATGAGTACCTCTTCACAGAGAACATTGAAACCAAAAAAACACCATTAAAGAGGATTCTTAAGATGTATCAAGGTTGTGATTATGTACTTACCACCCGACTACATGGAGCCATAATCGCTTACGCATTTAAGCGCCCTTATATTGCAATCTCCTTTGATCCAAAGATCACCGCCTTTAATAAACTCTATGGCGGTGGGGTGTGCATAAGTGATCTCAATCAATTAGAGCAGGTGCTTGCAGGTGATCAATTTAAGGCAGAAAGTGATTATCAAAGAGAGTTAAATGCAGTGCGCAACTTTGGCGCACTATATCAATCGCAAATCTCCGGCTAGCCACAAGCTGGCTGTATCAGTAAACTCTAGCCAGAGGTACAACTAAAAATCTTTTAAAAAATATTCCCCCACTCAGGAGGTGTCAAGTGCAGGCATCTATTGAGCAGCAATCTTTTATCTTAGAATTACAGTTACTAGATAATGAAATCATGCAGGCAAATACCAAATTAAAATCCTTGCCTGAGATCGAGCAGTTACTACATATTGATAAGCGGATTACCGGTGCAAATGATGAGTTGAGTACGGTGAAAGGTGAGGCAGATCAAATTGCACTAGAGCTTAGGCGCAGTGAGGTAGATGTTGAGACAGTTACTGATCGAATTAAAAAAGATGAGGCCAGATTATCATCTGGTAGTGCAACTCCTAAGGAGCTTGAGCAATTACAACATGAGGTGATCACCTTAAAAAAGCGAGAAGGGGAGTTGGAGGAGATAGAGCTTGAAATAATGATCAGAAATGATGCAGTAATTACTCGCAGCAACACCTTAAATACTGACCTTAGCTCACTTCAAACCTTAAAGGATGAGATCTCGGGCAGATTAAATAATGCAACCGCTGAGATAAATAAAGTAATTGGTGAAAAAACTACCACCCGCAATCTAGTTGCCAATAAGATTGAAAAAGTACTATTAGAGCTCTATGAAAAGATTAGATTATCAGGCGGTGGAGTGGGCGCTGCGGCTTTGGTTGGTGATAAGTGCAACGGCTGTAATCTGGCGATTAATGCAGTTGAGATGGGCCGGATTAAAACTTTGGCCAAAGATGAGTTGCTTAGATGTGAAGAGTGCCGGCGGATACTGGTGAGAATTTAATGGCTAGACATTTTGTGGTTACCGCTGATGGTGGGGCACGTAGTAATCCAGTAGGTCCTGCTGCCTATGGGGCTGTGCTTTATGAGAATGAAAAGATAGTAAAAGAGCTTGGTGCTTCAATTGGAATCGCCTCAAATAATGTGGCTGAGTATCAAGGTTTAATTGCCGGTCTCAAGGCGGTTAATGAGATTGATCCAACCGCCACAATTTTGGTAAAGATGGACTCTAAGTTAGTTGTGGAACAGATGAGTGGGCGGTGGAAGGTTAAGCACCCAAATATGCAAAAGCTAGTTAAACAAGCTTTTGCTAGCCATGATCCAACACTTGTTACCTATCAATGGATTCCGCGGGAGGAGAACTCACATGCAGATTCAATCCTTAATGATGTATTAGATAGCGGGATGTGAGCATTTCCTAGATAAAAATATCTTCGGTATCATTGCCGATGAAGAGTCGTCTGGATCATCGCGTTATGAAAATACCGAGGAAAGTCCGGACTCCAAAGAGTAAGGTGATGGCTAATGGCCATCCAGGGTAACCTGCGGGATTAGTGCCACAGAAAATAAACCGCCATTAGCAATAATGGTAAGGATGAAACGGTGGTGTAAGAGACCACCAGCATTTACGGCAACGTATATGGCTAGGTAAACCCCACCTGGAGCAAGACCAGATTGTTGGCATTTGAGAGCTACTCGCTCGAGCCAACGGGTAGGTTGCTTGAATCT
>SXRC01000004.1 GCA_005793655.1 Actinomycetota bacterium | reverse complement strand
GTGATAAATTTGTTAATTTCTTTCCAGAGTCAAAAGCCGGTAGTAGCTTTGACTTAATAACTATAAAGGATTTGCTTGATATGAAAGCCGGTGTGGGAGTAAGTGATAATTACCCATCAGGTCCCACTGGGTGGGGAGTTGCAATTGCACAGATGTATGCCACAACAGATTTAGATTGGTTCTTAAAAAACAATCGCAAAATGGCATTTGAACCTGGTAGTAAAGCTGAGTACCGAAGTGTCGACACACAGATGCTTGGCTTGATTATCAAAAAAGTGACTGGAAAAAAAGTGGCTGATTACTTCAGTAAAAATGTTTGGCAAGTTGCAGGTGCTAAGTATCCTGCCACCTGGAATGTTGATCAAGTAGGTGGTACTGAAAAAACTTTCTGTTGCTTTAATGCCTCTGCAATAGATTATGGTCGGATCGGCATGCTTTTCTTAAATGGTGGTTACGCTGGTCCAAATAAAATAATTGATAAAAATTGGCTTAATAGAATGTCAACTTCAGTAACTACTTTGGATCACAACTGGGGATATGGTGCGCAGACTTGGCATCCATACCCAAATACAATTATGGCAGAAGGACTTCATGGTCAATTTATATTTGTAAATCCGGCCACCAGAACTGTAATTGTTAAGTTAAGTGATAACCCCACTGATTCAAATCACGAAGAAGATACTGTATCTACACTTCTTAAAATATCTAACCTAAAAAACTAGTTAGGATAAAAGTAAGTACCAACCTCACCACCAGCTAAAGCAGATGGTAGGTCAGATAAGTTAGTAAGCAACATACCAATTCCAGCTTTAGTTACCACCTTAGCTGCTTCAATTTTTGTAATCATGCCGCCGCTTCCAACCCCAGAGGCACCTGCACCACCTAGTGTTTTAACATCAATCTTTGAAATATCAGATACACGATGAATTTGTTTAGCACCAGCATCTTTCGGATCAGCATCATACAAACCATCGATATCGGTGATAAGAATAAGTAAATCTGCTGTGATCAATGTTGTTACTAGCGCTGCTAGGCCATCATTATCACCATACCTAATTTCATCAGTGCCCACAGTGTCATTTTCATTAATAATAGGGACAACACCTAGTTTTAATAAGGAATTTATTACACCCTTAATGTTTTCAACATGTCCTTGACGCTTTATATCCTCTATCGTGATTAAAACCTGTGAGGTAGTTATTTTAAATCTATTGAAGGACTCGGTATATCTGGCCATCAGCAATCCTTGACCAACTGAAGCGGCTGCTTGTTGGGTGATGAGATCTGAAGGGCGAGAGGATAAACCAAGTGGAGATAAACCTGCTGCAATCGCACCGGATGAAACCACAATTACTTCTTTATTTTCTTTTCTTAATTTTGCAACTACATCAACTAAATTATCAATTGCCTTTGGATGAAGGTTGGCACCAGCGTTGCCAGTAAGAGTCGATGAACCAACTTTTATTACAACTCGGTCGCAACTGCTTAAATCAACGGACATCTTCATCCACCCGAGGGTTTCTTGGGTTTGCCACGTTGTACTCCCATTGCATTTCAATCTCATCATCACTTAATTGATCAATATCATCCTCTAATAAATCCATCCGCCACGGAGTTGAAAGACGAAGATCTTCTCCTCTAGGGCCACCAGCTAGTAATTCAGCGCCAGCTTCAATGCTTGGCTCCCAATCAAAAATAACTGCCTCATCCCCTGAACCAATTCTTACCTCATCCCCTGATTTAGCACCCTGCTTAAATAACTCTCTCTCAATTCCGTAGGAGGCAAGTCGATCTGCTAAGTAACCAATCGCTTCAGCATTTGAAAACTCTGTTTGCTTAACCCATCTTTCGGGTTTATCACCAGTGATGTTAAATGTGCCATCTTTATTTGCAATAACTTCAAAGCCAGCATCATCAACTGCAATCGGTCTGAGCACAATTCTGGCAACCTGAGCCTCTTTTTGTACTTTGCGAACTTTTTGAATTATCTGTGCCATAGCATAAATTAATTCTTGGACACCTTCGCGAGAGGCAGCAGATACTTGGAATACTAGAAAACCACGATCTGCTAATGTTTTTTGCACCATATCTGCCATTGCTTTACCATCTGGAAGATCTATTTTATTTAATGCAATGATTCTTGGCCGATCTGCTAAGCCGCCATACTCTTTTAATTCCTCTTCAATAACATCAAAATCTTTTACTGGATCTCGATCAGTTTCAAGGGTTGCACAATCCAAAACATGAACCAGGGCTGCACATCGCTCGACATGGCGCAAAAACTCATGTCCTAAACCTTTGCCTTGGCTGGCACCAGGAATTAAGCCTGGTACATCTGCTGCTGTGAACCTAGTATCACCAGCTTGTACAACACCAAGGTTTGGCACCAAGGTAGTAAATGGATAATCAGCAATTTTTGGCCTAGCAGCTGAGATTGCCGCAATTAAAGAGGATTTACCTGCACTTGGATAACCAACTAATCCAATATCAGCAACGCTTTTTAACTCTAAAAATAATGTCCGACCTTCACCTGGTTCACCAAGGAGTGCGAAACCTGGTGCTCTGCGTTTTGAGTTAGCTAGACCAGCATTTCCCAATCCACCCTTGCCACCTTGTGCTGCCATGAATCTGGTGCCAAAACCAACTAAATCTGCAATGGTATTTCCATTTACATCCTTAACCACTGTGCCATTTGGAACTGATAAAATTAAGTCTTGTCCTTCAGGGCCATTACAAAAATCACCAGCACCTTTCTTGCCATCAGTTGATTTACGGTGTGGTGAGTGGTGAAAATCCAATAATGTAGTCACATCTGGATCAACAACTAAAACAATGTCGCCACCTCGTCCACCATTGCCGCCATCTGGGCCACCTAGTGGTTTAAATTTTTCACGGTGGACTGAAACACAACCATCCCCACCTTTGCCAGCGCTAGCATGCAAAGTAACACGATCAACAAATGTTGCCATGTTCACTCCTTCTCGCTAGCTGTTTGGAACAAATAAAAATGGGCCCGCAGATAGCGGACCCATAATTAAATATCCGCTGGGTTTAAGAAACCGGAACGATGTTTACTACACGACGACCGCGAGCGCGACCGAATTCAACTGATCCACCCTCTAGTGCAAATAATGTGTCATCTTTTCCAATGCCAACATTCTTTCCTGGGTGGAAGTAGGTACCGCGTTGGCGAACCAAAATTTCACCGCCCTTAACTACCTGGCCAGCAAATCGCTTGATGCCAAGGTATTGCGCATTTGAGTCGCGACCATTTCTGGTTGAGGAGACACCCTTTTTACTTGCCATCTGCTTTCACCTGCCTTAAGTAGTAGTTACTTGTTAATTCCAGTTATTTTAACTCTTGTTAATTTTGCACGAAATCCTTGTCGACGGCGGTATCCGGTTTTGCTCTTGTATCGCAAAATCGCAATCTTTGGTCCTTTTTGTTCTGCCAGTACCTCACCAGTTACTTTAACTTCGGCAAGCGCCTTTGGATCAGCTGTTACATCTGCGCCATCAACTAGTAGGACTACTGGAAAAGTTACCTTTGATCCAACTGCCGCATCAAGACGATCAACAACAAGAGTCTCACCAACTGAAACCTTCTCTTGTCGTCCGCCTGCTTTAACAATCGCGTACACCATGTACTCCTTCTAGTAATTAACCAAGATTGAATGATTCAGATCTGGCTAGGTAGATAAGGGTAGAGATTGATCTACTCCTGGTCAAATGCAGGTGATTAACTAGTTGAAATAACCCCAGTACTGACTGCTCTGCGCCCCTTGCGGCGACCAGATACAACTGGTGGTTGTTCAACTGGTTCATCTACTTGATTTGAATTTAAGTTTTGATCAGTATCTATATCATCATCAGCTGAATCATCATCTGAATCTGCTTCCTCATCCGCATCATCATCTTGTGATGCCTTATTACTCTTTGCAAATCGTTGCTCCATATCCTTTTCTAATGCCACCTTTTTAACTGGCTCACTATGGATATGAATTCCTCTACCACCACAACTTTCACAATTTGTTGAGAAGGCTTCAATTAATCCTTGACCAACACGTTTGCGAGTCATTTGAACCAAGCCAAGTGAGGTTACTTCAGCTACTTGATGCTTGGTGCGATCGCGCCCTAAACATTCAACTAATCTGCGAAGTACTAACTCCCGGTTTGATTCCAGGGTCATATCGATAAAGTCAATTACGATAATTCCGCCCATATCTCGCAGCCGTAGTTGGCGGGCAATCTCCTCCGCTGCCTCTAAGTTATTTTTAGTAACAGTCTCCTCAAGATTTCCACCCTTACCAATAAATTTACCAGTGTTAATATCAATCACAATCATTGCTTCAGTGCGATCAATTACAAGTGAGCCACCTGATGGCAGATACACCTTACGATCAAAGGCTTTTGCTAACTGCTCCTCAACTCGATTTTCGGCAAATAGATCTCTAGGGCCTGTCCACTTTTCAATCTTGTTTGCCAATTCAGGTGCTATATGGCCGATATAATTTTGAATATCATCCCAAGCTTGATCACCTTGAACTAGCATTTTGTTGAAATCTTCATTGAAGATATCGCGAATAACTCGAACAGTTAGATCGGGTTCACTGTATAAAAGTGAAGGCGCAGAGGTTGCAGAACTCTTTGCCTGCTTATCAATATCCTCCCACTGAACTTTAAGCCTACTTACATCCGCCTCTAACTCAGTTTCACTTGCTCCCTCAGCAGCGGTTCTAATAATTACACCAGCTTGCTCTGGGATTAGATTCTTTAAAATAGATTTCAAACGATTACGTTCATTATCTGGCAATCTGCGCGAGATTCCACTCATGCCACCACCTGGAACATAAACTAGGTATCGACCAGGAAGCGATATCTGACTAGTTAACCGCGCACCCTTTTGTCCGATTGGATCCTTGGTTACTTGAACTAATAATGATTGACCACTCTTTAAAACATGTTCAATTTTGCGTGGGGCGGTATCAGATAAGCCATGAGCATCCCAATTAACCTCACCAGCATACAAAACTGCATTTCTACCCTTACCAATATCAACGAAGGCTGCCTCCATAGATGGCAAGACATTTTGAACTTTACCTAAATATATATTTCCAACATAGGAGATATTGCTATTTCGATTTACATAATGTTCAACCATTACTTCATCTTCAATAATTGCAATCTGAGTGCGATCTGCAATTTGCCTTACCAACATAGATCTATCAACTGCTTCTCTACGTGCTAGAAACTCTGATTCGGTAATTACCGTTCCACGCTTTCGAGCGAATGATCCACGCTCTCTGCGATCTGGCCTATCGGAGCGATCAAAACGAGGACGATCTTTGCGATTAAAACTTTTGCCTTCACTTCTTGGCTCGCGAACTCGAACTGGTCGCACTTTAACTACAGTAAGTACGCCATCCTCTTCAATAGTTTCACCCGGTGTTACACCTTCACCACGTGCTCTGCGACGCCTGCGGCGCTTATGAGTAGTTGATGAAGTTTCTTCATTATCATCTGAAGTTTGCAGCGAGCTATCTTGATCATCTGACTCAGACTCAGCAATCTCTTTGCCGTTGCGACGTCTACCTCTTCCGCCACGACGACGTCTGCGACGAAACTCCTCTTTTTCACTGTCATCACCCTTGAGTTGTTGCTCAGCAGCTGCTGGCTCACTTTTAATTGGCTTTACGGCCTTTGGTGTTTTACTTACCGGAGCTGCTTGAAAAAGTGGTACTGGAATAGCAGCAGATTTTTTACTTACTTTCTTACTTTCACCCTCTGCCTCTTTTTTGGCAGCGCGTTTACGTGGTGCTTTAGGCTCATCGGCCATATAAATCAAATCCTTCTTTAAAATTAATTACTGCAATTTGCAGTATCTCTTACAATACTTTTTTAATTCACTGGTTAATTACTTTAAATTAATTAACTTAACTTACTAAAAAATATTGAGGTTATCGCGGCGTTGGATCTTTATCCTCGCGCTGATTTCCGTGGTGAAAGTATCTCAGATACGCACGCAATCAGCCAACTTTGGCTAATTTAAGCGTGTTATCGGCTGCGTGCATGGACATTTAGCAGCAAACCAACACCAATTAAATTGGCAAACATCGAAGATCCGCCATATGACAAAAAGGGTAATGGCACACCTGTCATCGGCATCAATCCCATAGTCATGCCAATATTTTCAAAGGTTTGGAAGGCAAACCAGGCAATAACTCCAATGCAAACTAACCGGCCAAATAAATCACTGCTACGGCGGCAAATTGAAAATGCTCTGATAAATATAAGCAGATAGAGGAGCAAAATTACTGAACAACCGAGGAACCCAATCTCCTCCCCTGCTACTGTAAAAATAAAGTCAGTTTGTTGCTCAGGGACAAACCGGCCATTGGTCTGCGGTCCATCAAATAAACCTTTTCCAAATAAGCCACCTGAACCAATTGTGATTCTAGATTGGCGCAGTTGATACCCCGTTGCCTGCGGATCAGCTGAGGGATCAACAAATGATTCCAGCCGAGCAACTTGGTACTCACTTACCGCACCTGTTTGAATTGCAGTTACCACCCCAACTGCCCCAAGTAAAAGTAAGCCAACTACCCATCGTGCTTGGGCGCCCGAGGCACCAATCATGGCGACAACAGCTGCGCTGATAATTAAGACAGTTCCTAAATCTGGTTGTGCAACTATTAATAAAATGGGAACGGCGGCCAATGCAAGTGCCATCAGGACATCTGATGTAGTTGGATCTTTATCAGCTCGATCTCTATCCGCCAAAATCATGGCAATGCCAATAATAATCGCAATCTTTGCTAATTCAGCTGGCTGCAATTGGAATCCACCAGGCAGTGCAATCCATGCTTGAGCGCTATTGACCTCCAACCCAACTCCAGGAATTAACACAAGAATTAATCCAATTACTGCAGCACCCCAAATTACTGGCGTGTAGGCACGAAGTAGACGATAGTCAATCAAAGTTGTGCCATAGGCAAGGAGTGAGCCAATTAAAATATTAATAATATGACGCTTTAAATAATACTCAGGATCTAATCCAGCTGATCTAAACCACTCTCTGGTTCCGGCATATACCAATAATGTGCCAATTGCTAATAATCCAGTGACTGCGACAATTAATAGCAGATCAAATTTTCCAAAAGAGCTTCTTGTAGCTGAGCGATACTTTAGGTTTGAACTCACTTAAGTTTCATCCCGCCCACTTTAACTCCAGTAAAATCTACTTTTTTCGCTACCTGCTTTAGATCCACCTTAGCAATCGTACTTGGCACGCCAGTTGGAAATATTGCTTTCTCTAGATCAACCTTATTGGCATTGACGCCAAATAATGTTGCATAAATATCTCTGACGCCAAGACCAGAGGTTGATGCACCAAATCCACCCTGGCTTACCATCATAACTACGGCATACTGTGGATCATTTGTTGGCCCATAGGATGCAAACCAAGATGTGTCATCTTTAGCGCTACCGTTTGGATTCTTTCCAAAAACCTGCGCAGTTCCAGTCTTACCACTTACTGCAACTGGGAAACCAGAGAAAACACCAGCTGCTGTTCCTCGGGTAACTACCATCCGTAAACTCTTATGCAGGAAATCCCAAGTACTTTGTTGGATTTTTATATTATCTGCAACCTCTGGCTTAAACTCTTTAATCACTTTGCCATCTACATCAACAATTGCTCTGGCAACCTGCGGTTTGTAGTAGGTGCCATTATTAGCAATTGCCGCATACATCTGTGCAAGGCGAAGTGGTGTTACTAAAGTATCACCCTGACCAATTGAAAAGTTAACTGCGTCTCCAGCTCGTACTTTGTTACCATCTATGCAATTTTCGCGCGCAATTTCAATAAGATATACACTCAGATCAGCTTTTTTTGCTCGTTGCTTATAGTTGCAATAGAAATCCTTATTCTGTTCATACCAGTTCTGCTTCCACTGCCGATTTGGCAGTCTGCCTTTTAGCTCACTGGGTAGATCTATTCCAGTTAGTTGCCCAACTCCAAAACTTTTTGCAGCATTAAAAAAGTAATCATTTGCAGTTGATTTTGGTTTCAGGCCGCCATCTCTGACCCATTCATCATAGGAAATCTGATACCAAAGTGAGTCACAAGAGATTGCAAGACCTAGATCTAGTGGAATTCGACCAGCTGCAATGCTGTCAAAGTTTTTAAAGGTTCGATTGCCAATCTCAACTGTTGCCGGGCAGTTATAACTAGCATTTAATGGATAACCAGCTGCAGCTGCAGCCACAACGGAAACTGATTTAAAGGTTGAGGCAGGTGCAAATAATCCTTGCAGTGGTCGAGAAAGTGCAGGTACGCCTTTACTCTCACTAAATAAATCCTCTGCTTGCTTAACAGTTAATCCCTTTTGCCAAATACTTGGGTCATAAGTTGGATAGGAGGCCATTGCTAACACCCGGCCTGTTTTTATCTCCAAGACAACTGCAGCACCTGAATCACCGCGATATCCCGAAGCTCTTGCTCGTTTAACCGCCGCCTCTAAAGCTTTCTCTACTCCAGATTGCAACCTGGCATCAATATTTGTAATTAAATGATTTCCAGCAATCGCTTGAATATTCTTATCCTCCTTTGTCACAACCTCTTTGCGATTTACCAAGAAAGTTCTAACCCCTGGTACACCACGTAAGAATTGGTTGTACTCAATTTCAAGCCCTGATTTTCCCACTACTTCATTGCGGTAGTAATTTACCTCCGGATTTTTTAAATCTTCATCCGTTACCTGACCAACATAACCAAGCACATGTGCCACATTTTCGCCAACAAGTGAGGGATAACTTCTAATTGGTACTGATGAAACCTCTACGCCTGGATAAAAATCTGAATTTTCCATGACCTCAAGTGCCGTATCTTGGGAGGCACCACCAACTAGCGGAATTGGCTGATATCTAGTGCCATTCCAACAGCCAGCGCGATTATCCTTAGGCAATTCACCACATAACCTAGTTCGTTGATAAACATCGGAGTACTGCAAGCTAAATAAATTTGCAACTCGAGATAAGACAGTTACGCCTTTATCTTCCTGTTTATCAATGACCACTCGATCAATTGAAACAACTAATCCAGGTAGATCAATCACCATTGGTGTGCCATTAATATCAGTGATCGCACCCCTGATCGCTGGCGTCACTACATCTCTGCTTTGAATGCTGATTGCTGCGTCCTGATACTTATCGCTCTCTAGAACTTGTAAATAAAATAATCTTCCAAATAAGGCTAGAAGAAGTGAAAAAACCAGAGTCTGAAAAACGATCAAATTAATCCTGGCGCGAAGGCTCATATCCGCTCTCGATTACTCATTAACATTTTTCTAACCCTAATAATTATGGGTAAAAATAAAGGTGTGATTAATATGGTCCATAAGGAATTGACAAAAATTAATAAGAGATTATCCAGCAGGCCGCCATTGTTAGTTCCTAGCATGGCGCCAACGATCAAAAAGATTGATAGTGAAAGTGCGGTAGCAAAGCTTACAAAAAGCAGAAATAAAAATGGGCTATCAAGGAAATCCCCAATACTCTCTTTATTTATTGAGTAAAGGTAGCCAATTATGGTTAGGACTAACGCCCACTGACCCAAAGGTGAATCTGCAGAGGGTGAAAAATCTAGAATCACACCACCAATAAATCCGAAAACTAATGATCCACTCCTGTCCTCCAGTGCCAGTACAACCATTAGCGCTGCTAGGTATAGTGAAAAGCCACTTATTGGAAAGTTAATTCGAGCAATAAGTAGCTCTTGGATCATAAAAATCACAAATAAAAGTATTGAGGTATTAAAAACTCTTAATCCACTCATCTTTAACTACTTACTTGGGGTAGGTGTTGGAGTTACCAGCACTGTCACAGTAGGAGCAGGCTTTGGAATCAACGCATCTCTAGGATCACTCTTTGGTGGTGCCACTACCACCGCCACCACACTTACCCGATCGATATTGACGAAGCCAACCACATCAGCATTTTGGGTAATTGCTGAGGCATTACTCGCCACCTTTGTCACTTCCCCAACTGGCACTCCAGGCACATATGGCCGGCCATTTTCACTTCCTCGTGCTACTAAATTATCGCCAACTTTAATTTCACCCGTTGCATCAAGAAGTTGCAGTAAGTAAGTATCACCACCTTGCCCAGAAATCACACCAATACCTTGAGTACCCACGATTCGCACACCAACTTTAAATGTTGGATCACTCATCAATAAAACTATTGCACTATTACTAGTCACTGATTTAACAACTCCAACTAAACCACCATCAGCAATTACTGTCATATTTTTTGTCACACCATCTGCGCTACCCACATCAATAGTGATGGTCTGCTTAAATGTTGCTGCAGAGCCTCGGTTTACCACCTTAGCCGCCACAACTTTATAGCCGCCGCGGCCTGCTAAATCCAAAAGATTTTTTAATTGGCTCACTTGAGAAACTAGATCCTCGTCCAATACCTCTTTTGATTTCAATAGATCAACCTCTTTGGTTAGATCATTTATCTTCTTTTTTGATTGATTAAAATTACGTAAATCGGAAGTGAAATTTCCAACAGGTGAGAAGATTTTGGAGGCTAATTTCTCCACCGGTGAAAATGCAGTAGCGACCGCTGAGCGAACTCCACTGGCAAGATTGATTCCCCGCAGATCTAGCGTGATTAGAAATAACGCTGAAACTAGTAATAGGACTAGTAGCAGACGCGAACGATTACCGCCGCCTCTAGCCACAAATGAACTCCCTTACAAATTATTTATTGTCGTGGTTCAGAGATTAAAACCTTTTCCAAGGCTTCAAACTCTTCAATACATTTACCAGATCCTTCGGCAACAGCTTGTAATGGCCGCTCTGAGATATGAATTGGCACCCCAGTTTCATGGCGCAATCTCTCATCAAGACCGCGTAGCAATGCACCGCCACCAGTTAAAACTATGCCCCGATCCATAAGATCACTCGCCAACTCAGGTGGGGTCTTATCTAATGTGTTTTTAATAGCATTAACAATTGCGCTTACTGGCTCATCAATCGCTTTTCGAATATCGGCAGAGGTGACCAGAATAATTTTTGGTAATCCAGTTGCAAGATCTCGACCCCGAATTTCAGCATCTGGCTCACCAGGCATTGGAAATGCTGAGCCAATTGCCATCTTTATCTCTTCGGCGGTGCGCTCTCCTAGTAATAAGGAGTACTCACGCTTAACCCAGTTAATAATTGATTGATCTATCTCATCTCCACCAACCCGGATTGATAGCGCCGCAACAATTCCACCTAGTGAAATAACTGCAACCTCCGTGGTTCCACCACCAACATCTACCACCATATTTCCAGTTGGCTCATGAATTGGCAGATCTGCACCAATTGCTGCTGCCATTGGCTCTTCAATGATATAAACCTTACGAGCACCTGCGGCATAACCGGCATCTTTCACGGCACGTTGTTCCACGCCAGTAATTCCAGATGGCACACAAACCACAATTCTTGGCTTGGCAAGATAGCGACGCTTGTGAACTTTTTGAATAAAGTATTTGAGCATTCGCTCAGTGGTATCGAAATCTGCGATAACTCCATCTTTAAGTGGTCTAATCGCCACAATATTTCCAGGAGTTCTACCAATCATTCGTTTTGCCTCAAGTCCAACCGCCAAAATGGCGCCAGTGTCTTGATTGACCGCCACTACCGATGGTTCATTAAGAACAATTCCGCGGCCGCGAACATAGACCAATGTGTTGGCTGTTCCTAGATCAACCGCCATATCACGGCCAATCCAAGACATCCGATTTGTTTTTTTAAACATCGCTGCCTCCTCCTGTTATATTTCTGTAGTTAATCTGTTAATTGCCGAAAAAAATCTTTATCTCACGAGCTGCTGACTCAACTGAGTCTGAGCCGTGCACAATATTTTGCACTACCTTTGTTCCCATATCTCTTGCTAAGTCTCCTCTTATTGTTCCTGCTTCGGCCACAGTTGGATCAGTTGCCCCTGCCATCTTTCTAAACCCTTCAATTACTCGCTCACCTTGTGCCACCATCGCCACAATCGGACCTGATGTCATGAACTCAAGTAATGGTTCATAAAAGGCCTTGCCTTCATGCTCGGCATAATGCTTGGCAAGAAGTGTTCGGTCAGCAGTTAACATTTTTAAGTTGGTAACTTTATAACCTTTGTTTTCAATGCGAGCGATAACTTCGCCAACCAAACCACGTTTTACGCCATCTGGTTTAACCAAAATTAAAGTTTGCTCTGAACTCACTTTCTTATTCTACGCACCTTTGGCTGAGGCTGAAAATTATGGCCGATTCTTCAGATCCCCCTGCTGTTTTGCGATAAGGCTCGCCTTTATTGCCTCACCCCTGCGACCAAGTCCAATGGCTGTGATCCATAAAAGTGCGAATAAGCCGCCCATGTAATACATGTGCCAAATGACTAGGCCATAACTGATTAGAAAAATCTGCAAAATACTTCCCAGTAGATACCCACCTTTGCGCTTTAATAGACCAGCACACATCAAAAGTGAAATTGCCAGAGTTATTCCCAGCCATAGCTGGGCGCTGCTGGCTGAATCTTTTGCAAGCAAAAGTGCAAATCCCATCAACAATGACTCCATAGTCAATACCGCAGCAGCCATTACTCTCATTTACTTCACCCTCGCCAGGGCCTTTATTATCGATCTTGCCATTCCTGCAGTTGCTACCGAGCCGGTGATTACAACCGCTGCCACCCTATCATTAACCTGATTAAAAAGTGCCACCTTTTCAATTGCATAAGTTATCGCAGTATTCATATCACCGATGATTTCAACCTGTTCGGCTTTAAAATATTGACTGACAATCTTTGCCAGCTCATCTTTATTCATCGCCCTAGCTGATTCATTTTCAGTAATTACCAGGTAATCCAAAGTAGTGGAGAGATTTTTAAGGATACCTGCAACATCTTTATCAGCCAGCACTGCAACTACGCCCACAACTAACTCAAAATCAAACTCAGTGTTTAGGGTGTTGGCAATAGCACTCACACCATGAGGATTATGAGCGGCATCAATAATTACAGTTGGATCCTTATATACAATCTCACACCTGCCCGGGGATGAAACCTTACTAAATGCATCCTGTACTAGCTCAGTATCAAGTTTTACACCTGCAAAAACCTCAACTGCAGCTAGCGCAACTGCAGCATTATTTCCTTGGTGATCACCGTAAAGTGGCAGGAAGATTTCATCATAATCTCCATGCACTCCTTGAATAGAAAGTAATTGTCCGCCTACAGCCAAGGCGCGATTTTTTAGGGAGAACTCAACACCTTGTCTAAATGGTTGCGCAGAGACTTTTGCCACCTGTGCCAGTAATACCTTTGCCACCTGCCCACTTTGCGCAGCAAGTACAACATTTGATTCTGGTTTAAAAATTCCTGCCTTAGTTTGTGCAATTGCCTCAAGGGTATTTCCTAAATACTCCATATGATCCAAGCCAATTGGTGTCATTACTGAAACCTGGGATGAGATCACATTTGTTGCATCCCACTGCCCACCCATTCCAGCCTCAATTACTGCAATATCAACTGGGTGTTCGGCAAATGCAACAAATGCCATCGCAGTTAGCGCTTCAAAGTAGGAGATTGGATGTGGCTGGCGAGAGTCAATCAAATCTAAATATAAATGAATATCTTCATAAGTTTTGATCATTTCTAAGTCGCTAATTGGCTCACCTTTAATGCTTATTCGCTCGGTAAAGGATTCAAGGTGCGGTGAGGTATAGCGGCCAACTCGATAACCAAGATTTGCCAGTAACTGATCAATCATTCGAGCGGTGGAGGTTTTGCCATTAGTACCAGCGATATGAATTGTGGGATAGGTAAGGTGGGGTGAACCTAGAGCATCGACTAAGGCCAAAATTCGATCTAGGGATGGCTCAATTTTATTCTCCGGCCAACGTTTATTTAACGCAGCTGCT
>SXRC01000053.1 GCA_005793655.1 Actinomycetota bacterium | reverse complement strand
GCAACTACAGCTAACGCAGCAGCGACAAGCCAGTGGTGCAAAGGCGTAAAGATCGCCGCATTCCCTGGTGGTCCACAAGGTGGAGTGTTTGCTAACAACGTTTATAACGGTTATGTGCAAGCAGCTAGAGACCTTGGTCCAACTATGAAGTACTACTTCTCAGATTGGGATTCAGCAAAATTAATTACCCAAATGAAAGAGGCTGTTGCAACTAAGCCTCACGGAATGGCGATCTACGGATTTGGTGGCCCAGAAGCTACAACTCCAATCGTTGATGATGCATATAAGAAGGGCATCATTGTGACCAGCCTTAACTCAGAGCTATCTGCACTTCAATCTAAGTATGCAGCTCGTGGCTTTGGTTATGTTGGTGCAGAGCTTTATAAGGCTGGAAATGATTTAGCTAATAAAGTTATTTCAAATGCAAGCCTAAAGAGCGGTGACTCAGTATTTGTATGGGGTCTAAAGGGTGCTGCGGGAGATCGCGCACAACGCACAGTTGGTGTAATTGACGGCTTTGAAAAAGCTGGTCTAAAGGTTGTTTACCAAGAAATTGATCAAGCAACTAACACAACACCTGCTTCAGGCGGACCTACATATGCAGGTTTGATGGCTAAGAACTCCAGCGTTAAAGCTGTAGTTACTGATCACGGTGGCTTAACTGCTACTGCAGCCACATACATGAAGGCAGCAAACCAGAAGCCTGGCGATGTTTATTTCGCTGGTTTCGATTTGTCTCCTGCTGCTGTAACAGCTATCGAGAGTGGTTACCTAAATCTGATCATCGATCAGCAACCATTCCTACAAGGCTATTTGCCAATTCTTCAGATCTGCTTGACCAAGAAATTTGGTTTCTCAGGTCTTTCAGTTAACACTTCAGGTGGATTCGTTGATAAGACCAACGTAGCTATCGCGAAGCCATTGGCAATTAAAGAAATCCGCTAAGTTAATAAACTAGCTGGAAAGTAAAAAGTTTCGGTTGGAGTTAAATACTCCAACCGAAACTTTTATAACAAAGTGAGGAATCTGTGAATAGCAAAACTCCTGTAATTCAATTAAAAAATGTATCCAAGACTTTTGGAGAGGTTCGCTCTCTTTCTGAGGTAAATATCGAAATTTACCCAGGTGAAATTGTTGGTTTACTTGGCGATAATGGTGCTGGTAAATCAACACTAGTAAAAACAATTATGGGATTCCACCGTCCGGATGAAGGTGGTGAGATTTGGTTTAAAGGCGAGAAAATCACCGATTGGAATGTGGCAAAAGCTCGAGAGCTTGGAATCGAAACTATTTATCAAGAGCGAGCCCTATGTGAGCAACAACCAATTTGGCGCAATATGTTTATGGGCCGAGAGATTAAGAACAAGTTTGGCCGCTTGGACGTAAAGAGAATGAAAAGCGAGGCTACTCGATTAATGAGTGAGCACATGGGCTTTACTTCAACCGCTGTTCACCCAGACAATGCGGTATTGACGATGTCAGGTGGAGAAAAGCAGGGCGTTGCAATTACAAGAGCGTTGTATTTTGATGCTGAACTGGTAATTCTTGATGAGCCAACCGTTGGTTTGTCTTTATCTGAAACAAAGAAAACTTTGGATTTCATTCAGAACATCAAAAAATCAGGTAGATCTGCAATCTTTATTGATCACAATATCTTCCATATTTACCCAGCCGTTGATCGAATGATCGTGCTAGATCGAGGCAAGGTTGCTGGTAACTATAAGAAGAGTGATATCACAATGGATGAACTAATCGAGAGCATGTATCGAGTTGCTCGCACCGGATCAATAAAGGAGTAATGCGATTATGAGCGAAAATAAAGATTCAAAGGTTAAAAATAACGCAGCTCGTCCGCCATCATTTTGGCGCAGATTCGGTATGCAATTTGGAATTTGGTCAGTAGGTATCTTCATGTGGCTGATTTTCGTAGTCACAGCATCTGAAGCATTTACTTCAAAAGATATCTACCTTGCTTTTGCCTCCAGTACCCCGCTATTTGCATTAATGGCGATTCCATTAACTTTAATTGTCATTACTGGTGAAATTGATCTTTCATTTCCAGCGGTCATGGCACTTGCAACTGCAACCTTTGCCAAGATCTATTCTGGAACTGGAAATATCTGGGTTGGATTCATTGCAGCATTAGTAGTGGGAACTCTTTGTGGATATTTCAATGGCTGGCTTGTAACCTGGTTTGGTATTCCATCTTTGGTTATCACCATCGGTACAAGTTTTTTATTCCGTGGAATTGAATTAGCTTGGATGAATGGTTCAGGAGTCGGATTAACTGATGACAAGCTGTTAGGAGTTGCTAATCTCTTAGTCGGCAGATCTTTCTTCGGAATTGCAAATCAATTCTGGTGGACAATTCTGGCAACACTAGTTCTATGGTTTATATTAAATAGAACTCAATTTGGAGCACATGTTTTCTTAACTGGTGATAACAAAACCTCTGCTCAGTTAATGGGTGTGAATGTGAACCGAGTTAAGCGAAGAACTTTTGCGATCATGGGCTTCTTCGCAGCATTTGCAGGTCTTGTTGCCTCCTTTGAAGTTTCTTACTTCTGGCCAACATTGGGAGAAGGATTATTGATGAACTCAATCGCAGCAGTATTCCTAGGCGGAACATCGGTATTTGGTGGTGTTGGAACTGTAACTGGAACATTTGTTGGCTCATTTATTATTGGAGCTATCAATGCTGGAATTGTTGCTTCAGGCATCAACGCATTCTTTACTCAGGTTTTCTTTGGCCTTGTAATCATCTTGTCAGTGATTATGCAGGCGGTTATTTCAAAGAGAATTAAGCGCTAATAATTAAGGATAGCCGGGTGAACATTCAAGGAGTTTGCCCGGTTTTATCTGTTCCATTTCATAAAAGCGGTGAGGTTGATTACCAAAGCTTCAAAAGCCTAGTCAGTTGGATTACCTCCCTTGGCACAAAATCAGTTTTGTTTTTTGGGGTGGCAAGTGAAAATATCAAATTATCAGATGATGAACGTTATAAATTATTAGAGATTTTATTAACCCAAAGATCTGACTCTGGCATGAAGGTAATTGCCAGTGTGGCGGATCATTCAGCAGAGCTTGCGGTTAAGCGGGCTAAAGATTATGAAAAAATGGGTGTTGATTTCATAAACATATTGCCACCTACTTTTTTTAACCCAACAACTGCCCAGATAAACCACCACATCTCATCAATACTCTCTAGCGTTAAATTGCCAGTGATTGTGCAGCACCTGCCACAAGGTGGGGGAGTCAATGATGTTGGCGATCTTGTTGGGATGAGTAACAAATTTAGTAATTTGAAGATGATTAAGTGCGAGGCAAACCCACCAGATGAATCCATTAAGCGTGTTACTGAGTTAAGTAGCAATAAGGTTGAAACCTTAATTGGCTGGGGTGGTATTCATTGGAAATCTGGTGCACAAGCAGGGGCTAAGGGAATTCAACCAGGATGCAGTCTGACTGATCTATACCTTTGGGCAGAGCAGGCATTACTAAGTAATGATCTAGTCGAGTTTGAATCGAGATTAGGTAAGTTTTTACCAACAATTACTGAGTGGATTGCAACTGTTGAGGAGTTGGTTGCAGCTGAGAAATATGTATTAGCTGCTCGAGGGATTATTGAAAGTGATTACTGCCGGGCACCAACAGTTGAAGTATCTCAAAAGGTTAAAGATCAAGCCAAGGTATTAATTGATTTAGCAGATAACCTATCTGCACTAAGCATCTAAGGAGTGAAATGAAAATTACCAAAATTACAACCTTGGTTGTAAATGCCAAGATGCGCAACTGGGTTGTAGTGCAGGTATATACCGATGTACCTGGCTTAATTGGTATTGGTGAGGCAACTGTTGAGTATCAAGCACGGGCAGTAGTTGGCGCAGTTGAGGATTTAGCACCAACATTAATTGGCCGAGATCCAAGAGATATTGAAAGAAATTGGCAGATTATGTATCGCCATCCATTCTTTAAAGGTGGCGTGACGATGATGTCAGCACTTAGCGGAATTGATCAAGCACTTTGGGATATTTCTGCAAAGGATTTAAATGTGCCACTTTGGCGATTACTAGGTGGCTTGGCTCGAGATCGAATCAGAATGTATGACCACCTAGGTGGTGGAAGCTCTGACGCAGTTTATAACTCTGACACTGTTTCATCTTTCTCAGAGAAAATGAAACAAAGTGTTAAAGATGGATTTACTGCTGTAAAAATATTGGCTGTGCCACAAAGTGCCCCACTTGGTGAAGAAGAAAAACTAAAGCATGCGCATGATTTGATGGAGTCAGCTCGAAAGGCTGCTGGCCCAGATATAGATATCATGATTGATTTTCATGGTCGCACCAGCGCAGCAATGGCAATTAAGTATGCAAAGGTTTTAGAACCATTTAAACCATTGTTCTTAGAAGAGGTTGTCCCACCTGATCAGATTGAATCTCTAAAGGTGGCAAGGGCTGGAATTAATGTGCCAATTGCTGCCGGTGAGCGCTGGCTACATCGCACCGAGTTTTTGCCATATTTACAAGCAGGGTTAATTGATGTGGCCCAACCCGATGTTTGTCATGCTGGAGGTATTACTGAAATAAGAAGAATTTCAGCACTTTGTGAAAGCTATGGCGTCTCGATGGCACCGCATAATCCACTTGGACCTATTGCAACGATGGTTAATGTGCACTTAGGGTTAACAACACCAAACTTCTTAATTCAAGAGGTGATGAGATCAGATGTAAGTTGGCGAAATGAGGTTTTCCATGGCGTACCAGATATTAAGGATGGATATATCTATCCACCTGAAAAAGCTGGTATTGGTGTGGAGATAGATGAGAAAGAGGCGCTTAAACATCCATTTACTGGCGGAGCGCCAGTGCAATGGTTCCACTCAGACGGCTCAGTAGCCGACTGGTAAAGAAAAAGGAGATCAAAAAAATGAAACTAAAGGGTCAACATATATTTGTAACTGGTGGCGCAGCAGGTATTGGTGCTGCCATTGTTTTAGATGCGGCGCAAGAGGGCGCCAAGGTCTCCTTCTGTGATATCAATGTTGAAGGCGGCAAGGCTTATGAGGCAGAGTTAAATTCAAAAGGTTTCCAAGCGATGTTTCATGAGGCTGATGTTGGTCAATTTGAATCATTAGAGAAAGCTCACAAAGCAATTGTGGCGAAGTTTGGCGATATTAATGGCGCAGTAAATAATGCTGGCGTTAATTCAAATGCTGATCCTGTTCAGATGACAGATGCTGAGTGGAATAGGTTTATGAATGTGGATTTGAAGAGCGTTTGGCACACTGCAAAGTTGGTTCTACCAGCAATGCGTAAAGCTAAAAAGGGTTCAATCGTTAATATCGCATCTATCCATGCCCGAATGAGTTATCCAAAATACTTTCCCTATGCAGCAGCTAAAGCAGGAGTTATTGGATTAACACACAATCTTGCATTGGATGAGGGAATTCATAACATTAGAACAAATGCAGTCTCTCCTGGTTACACACTGACTGATATTTTGGAGAAGTGGTTTACTCAACTTCCAGAAAAGCGAGCTGAATCTTTAGCTGTTCAGGTAATGGGCAGAATGGCTCAACCATCTGAGATTGCAAAGGTGGTCTCATTCCTGCTCTCTGATGATGCGTCCTTTGTAAATGGAGCTGACTGGATTGTTGATGGTGGTCTACACGCTCGTTTTGCTTAAAGAGCAGCTGCTTTATTAAGAAATTGATGGGATTTAGGGCTTGACACCCTATTCTTCATACGAAAGTATCTTTTCATGGATACTTCAAAAAAAGCAGATGATTCAAAAGGAGCCCTTTCAAGTTTAAGGGTAATTGATGCAACCCAAATGTTAGCTGGCCCAATTGCTGGCACCAGATTGGGTGATTTAGGTGCTGATGTCATAAAGGTTGAGCCACCAACAAATGGTGAGTTTAACCGCACTCGTGGTTTTGAAGATCAGATGAGTAATGGCGAGATGACAACCTTCTTAGCGGTTAACCGAAACAAAAGATCACTTGCAATTGATTTAAAGAGTGCAGGTGGCAAAGAGGTAATTTATGAGTTGGTTAAAAAATCAGATGTCTTCTTGCAAAACTTTAGATATGGAACAGCTGATCGCCTTGGAATTGGTTATGAGGATCTAAAGAAGATAAATCCAAGAATTATTTACTGCTCCATCTCAGGTTATGGTTCATTTGGTCCATATCGAGATCGTCCAGGTCAAGATTTAGTTGTTCAGGGATATAGCGGATCAATGTTTAGTGTTGGTGCATCCGGTGATGACCCAACACCTAGTGCACTTTGGGGTGCAGATGTAATGACAGGTTATCAAGCTGTGATTGGAATTCTTGCAGCGGTTGAATCTCGCCATCACACTGGAGTTGGTCAACATGTTGAGGTTGATATGTTGTCTGTGGTTATGGATTGCCAATTACAAGAGTTGGTAACTTTCTTAAATGCTGGCCCTATGCCACGTCGAATGGAAGAGAGATCTGCCCATGGATCAATTCCTGCACCATATGGTGTTTATAAAACTAAGGATGCTTGGTTAACCTTTGCAATGGTGCCACTACCAATCCTGGGTGAAATTTTAAATGATGATTGGCTAAAGACTTTGGTTCACTATAACGATGGTCATAAGCATCGCAATGAGGTTTATAAGAAGATTAGACACCGCTTCCTAGATAAAACCACAGAAGAGTGGATAAAGATCTGTGATGAGGCAGGGGCTTGGTGTGGACCGGTTTATAACTACAAAGATCTAGTAAATGACAAACATATTAAAGAAACTAATTATATTGTGGAGCAACCTCAATTTAGGGGCACAAGTGCTAAAACAGTAAGACCGCCAATTCGAATGGATCAAACTCCACCAACAATTCGAAGAGGAGCACCTGCCTTAGGTGAGCACACTCAAGAGATTTTGCAGGGATTGCTTGGATTTTCTGATGGAAAAATCAATGAATTAGTAAATGCCGGTGCAGTATCTAAAACAAAGGAGCAATAAAAATGACTCAACTAAGTGGATCAGTTGATCTTGAAATACATGGCAATACTGCACACCTAATACTTAACCGACCAGAGAAGTTAAATGCGATGACGGTGAAGATGGATGAGGAGATTAACTCCTACATCTATGAAATTAATAATAATTTAGAGATCAGATCGGTTGTCCTCTACGGCAAAGGCGAAAAAGGATTTTGTGCCGGAAGTGATTTAACAGATTTAGGCGATTATGGAACTAACTGGGAGTATCGAAATCGCTTTGATCGAAATCTTGATTACGCCCGGGCAATCTGGTTAATTAAAAAACCAGTTGTTGCAGCAGTTCACGGTTGGGTGGTAGGCGGCGGCCTTGAGATGACATGCGCCTCTGATATTCGAATTGGCACACCAGATTCAAAGTTTTTAGCTGGTGAGATTCGTTGGGGCTGGCATGGTGGCTCAGGTCAAACTCAATTGTTAACTCACACAGTTGGACCAGGAAACGCAAATCTATTTTTATTGCATGGTGAAAAGGTTGAGGCAGATGCAGCGCTTCGAATGGGATTAATCCAAGAGATTGTGCCAAGAGAGGATGTATTAAAGCGAGCAATTGAAATTGCCGAATCAATTGCTGAAAAAGCACCGATTGCAGCTCAGATGACCAAACATATGGTTCGCATGGCGCAAAGCATTCCACTTGAGGTTGGTTTGTTATATGAAAATGACTCTTTCAGCTACTGCATGACAACTGAGGATGCAGCAGAGGGTCAGCGAGCATTTGCTGAAAAACGTAAACCACAGTTTAAGGGGCGATAAATATGAGCGATGTAAAGGTAGCAACGAGTAAAGAGCAAAGACTAGAGTTATTGGAAAAAGTTGGTAAGAGCTTATTAAAGATGCCATACAAGTCCTGGAACTTTGGCGATTCAACTGGCTTTGAAGGAATTTTAGTTACTGGAAAATTACTTAAGGATCCAAAGTACTTCGCCTTTGCTGAAGGCTGGTTTAAGGCTTGGGCAAGCCGGCCAACACCATTTCAACGATTAGATTGCACCGCTCCTGGTGTTGCAATGATTGAGGTTGCGCAAGAGATTAAGAGCAAGGAGATCTTTGATTCACTAGTACTTCTTGCAGGTTACTTAAGCTCACGCACCAAGGACCGAGATATTTTTGATACTTGGGAATCTCTTTGTTTAATTCCACCATATGGCGGTGAGGAGCTGCCTAAGTTTGAGGCTGAATTACTAGCTAATCCACCAGGTGGAACATGTGTTGATTGTTTACATTTTGATCCACCGTTTTTTACCGGTCTTGGTAAGGCATTAAATAATCCTGCCTATACCGATATTGGCGTGCAGCAAGCAATTGCATATATAGATGCCTTGCAATTAGAGAGTGGAATCTTTGATCACTTCTTTCTAAATGGCGTACCAGGAACTTGGGGCCAAGGTTGGGGAAGAGGCCAAGGTTGGGCACTTCTTGGCATGCTTGATGTGCTGCACCAAATTCCTAAAAATCATTCAGGTTATAACAAGATTAAAGAGGCTACCGAAAAACTCATCTATGCAATGATCAAACTACAGCGAGAGGATGGTCGTTGGTGGTGTGTGGTTGATAGTGAGCGATCTGGTGAAGAGGGATCAACTGCCGGATTTATGGCAGCAGGATTTGCCCGGGCTATAAAGCTTGGCATTGTTGATCAAAACATTGTTAAGCCTGCGATGATTAAAGCTTTAAATGGAGTTATTGCAGATGCTGATAAAGATGGTGAACTTCAAAATGTGACCGCAGCTGTTATGGCATCAACTAGAAAATCACATTATGAATTTACACCCCGTGGCTTCTCAGTTCCATGGGGGCAAGGCCCACTAGCCCTTGCTATCTATGACACATATGAGTTGGTATAGGCAAATATGAAAACTAAAATAGCTCGTAATCTTCCAACCCAAATTGTGCATGATATTGGGAGCAAAATTGTCCATGGCGAAATAAGTCCTGAAACAATTCTTACCTCATATATATTGGAGGAGAAATTTAAAGTTAGCCGCACTGTGGTGCGTGAGGCTTTAAAAGTTTTGCACGATAAGGGCTTAACTAAAGCAAGAACTAAGACTGGCACGATTGTGCTTGAGCGCTCGCAGTGGAATCTTCTTGATCCAGATGTGATCTCATGGCTGCAGGTCTCAGGCTTAAGTCCTGAATTAGTTAGAGATCTTGAAGAGGTAAGAGCAAGTTATGAACCATGGGTGGCAAGAATTGCAGCTAAGAGGCGTGGTACAAAAGATGTAGCAGATCTAACCAATGCTTTAAAGAAAATGACAGATGCTTTTTATGATCAAGGTCCAACATCGCCAATCATTGGTGAGGCAGATATTGCCTTCCATGAGGCGTTACTTGCTGCAACTCAAAATGAGTTGATGAAGCGAATCGGAAAGTTGTTTATTCCATTACTAAAAATTCGAGATGACATGGTCAGACATGTTGTTGAGGATGCTGATTTCATTGTTCAACATCAAGCAGTTTTGGATGCTGTGATCGATGAAGATCCAGATGGTGCTGAGATTGCAATGAAGGCATTGCTTGAAACAGCAGCGCAAGCATCCCAGTCAGCAAGAAAGTACAAATCACGATGAAGCTACCGCAGTTTCCAGCTGAGTTTAAATTTTCACTCAACAATAAGGTTGCCACAATTACCTTAAATAGACCTGAAAAATTAAACACTATGACCCCTGATATGGGTAAAGCATTACTTGAATTGGTGCCATACATAAATGGCAATGATGATATTCGAGTTGTGATTTTAACTGGTAGCGGCAGTAAAGCTTTTTCAGCTGGAAGTGATGTGAAGGTTTTGGATCAATATGGATCTAATTGGCAGCTTCGAAATCGCGTTGATTATGCAAGAGGAATTTGGGCGATTAGAAAGCCGGTAATTGCAAAGATTCGTGGCTATTGCATCGGCGGCGGTCTTGAGATGGCATTGATGGGTGATATCCGTTATGCAGCAGATAATGCCCAATTTGGTGCAGGTGAAATCAAATTAGGTTGGCATGGGGGGGCAGGAAATACACAATTACTGCCACGAGTGCTATCAACTGGAAAAGCTTTGGAGATGTTATTAACTGGAGATTTAATCTCGGCTCAAAAAGCTGAGCAATATGGATTAGTTGATCAACTACTAACAGATGCAGAGCTTGATGCAGCGGTTGAAAACTTGGCCGCTCGCATTGCAGATAATGCACCAATTGCTGCTGAGTTAGCAAAGCACTTGGTTCGCGTTTCTCAATCAACTGCAATAGATATTGGTTTGCAATATGAAAATGACACTTTTGCCTACTGCTTCACCACTGAAGATAGCAATGAAGGCAGGCAAGCGTTTGTTGAAAAACGCAAACCTAGCTTCAAGGGCAAATAACAAATAAAAGGAGAAAAGTATGGAGCTAAGTCCAGGGTTACACCGCATTGAGTGCCCAATTGGGCCAAGATATGTTGCCGTTTATGCAATTGTCGGTAGCAAATACACCTTATTAGTAGACACCGGATTTGATGATTCGATTAGAACCACAGTTGTTAATTACTTTAAAGAGAAAAAATTATCTCTTGATGCTGTTCGGTATGTGATTAATACCCACTCAGATTATGACCACACAGGTGGCAATAAGGCAGTACGGGAGTTAATGCCAAATGCATTGATCTGCGCTGGTGAGCGAGATCGGCCAATGATTGAAAACTTAAATAGCATGTTCTTTGATCGCTATAACGAGTTTGAAAAAGATCATGGCTTTGCTGAATCAAAGGACGCTAAAGATTTCATGATGACTGTTGCATTTGAAACCAATGTTGATATTGGTTTTGCAGGCAATGAGCGAATTGATTTAGGTGGCAGATATGTTGAAATTTTGCATACACCAGGACACTCCTGGGGACATGTTTCTATCTTGGATGAGAAAAGCCGGGCAATCATTATTGGAGATGCAGTATTAGGTAACTCAGTATTGCTAGCTGATGGCCAACCAGCATTTCCACCAACCTATCGATTTGTTGAGGCATACCGTTCAACAATTAGATTGTTAAAGGGATATCAGGCAAGTGAGATTCTCACCTCCCACTATCCAAGATATGTAGGGCAGGCAGGAACTGATTTTCTTGATCTATCTTTAAATTACACAGATCTAATTGAGCAAATCTGCTTAGACACTTTAAAGAGGGCTGGGAAAGCATTAACGATGATGGAGCTAATTGAAATTGCACATGATCGGATGGGTGTTTGGGTCGATCCAGCCTATAAATACTTGGCTTATCCAGTCTTAGGACACCTTGAGGTGCTTGAGTCTTATCAAAAGATTAAGCGGAGTAAAAATTCTGCTGGTTTGGCGCAATTTCAACTCGCTTAATATTGCACTGCATCAATAAAATGATGCAGTGAGCAAACGCGAGGTTGATCAATACATTGCCCAGCAGAGTGAGCCCAATAAGAGCAATCTGAGGGCGATGCGAGCAATTATTTTAGAGATTGAGCCCGCACTAAAGCAGGGGATCTCCTATGGGATCCTCGCCTTTAAATTAGATAAAGATGTTGTTTGTGGAATTGCAGCCCGGCGTACTGGTTGCTCCTTTTATCCATTTAGTGGCTCAGTACTAGCCGCCTTGAATAAAGATTTAGTCATTTATAAGCAAACTAAAAGTGCCTTGCACTTTGATGCACCACTTCCTAAAACTTTGGTGAGAAAACTGATGACGCAGCGAATGGTGCAGATAATGGTCAAAAGAAAAGGTAAGTAAAGTTGTAAGATTAGCTCATGGGAAAAGCAGTTAAGCCAAAACAGTTAGTTGATATCCCACAATCAGAGCTAGATCGATATGAGAAATCAGATCAAGAGTGGCGTGAATACAAGATCGCAGCCCCAGCAAGGCGGGCATTAGTTGATGCCAAGTTGTATAAGGTCTCAGATCTTCGCAAGATTTCACTGGCTGAATTAGAAGGCTTACAGGGCATGGGAAAATCTGCGGTTGCAAGGCTTAAAGTATTAATGAATGCTAAAAAAATTAAGTTTCGCCCATGAGAGTATTTTTTCTTTGGTTTATAAGATTATTTACTAATCGTAGAATTTGGGTTCGCCAAATTACGGTGGCTGCCCTTGCCTCAGCAACAGCTTGGGTAATTGGAGATGCTTTAGTTTTTAAAGGCGGCCTAGTTGCAGCAATTGTTTGTGCTTTAAGTATTCGAATCTCACTTTACAAATCAGTTAGAGAAGGATTGGGACAAATTGTTGGAACCGCAATTGGCGCAGGTGTTGCCCTATTAACAGTTCATTACTTTAGCTTTGGGGTGATTGCAATCGGCACCACCGTATTTTTATGCTCAGTAGTTGCTAGAGGTCTCAGGTTGGGTGAGGTGGCATCGGTGAACGTGCCAGTGACGGCATTGATTGTTATTGGCCCTGGCATCTCAGGCTCAACCGCAGAACACAGATTAGTGTCCACATTAATTGGCGCAGCAGTTGCAATTGTTTTCTCCTACTTCTCACATCCAAACACCCCAGCAGGTCGAACAGTTAATCAAATAACAAGGTTGGGTAAAAGAGGAGCTGAGTTAATCAGTGATATGGCAGAGGGAGTGGCAGGTGGCTTCACCCAAAGGCAGGCCGGTGCCTGGTTATCTAGCGCCCGATTATTAGTGGAGGAGATTCCAACCTTAAGATCACAATCTATTGAAGCAAAGCGTTATGCCAAATGGTCACCACTTGCTGAAGTTGATGAGGCTGAGTCTTTATATATTCAAGGAGTAGCAATTGAACATATGGTGGTTCAAATAAGAGGAATGGCAAGAGCTTTATTTGATTCAACCTCTGATCCAAATCGAAAAGAGACTGTTGATCGCCAGATTGCCTACGCTCTTTCTGCCACCTCAACTGCAATTACTGAAAAGCTAGAGTTATTGCAATCATCAAATCGAGAGCGAATCATTGACAATATCGCCAGAGATTTACGGCAAGCAGCTGATAACTTAACTGAGGAGTTAATTGCAATGGCTGACAAGTTGCCACGAAGCCAATTTGTTAGATGCATTGCAATCGTCTCGCAAATGAAAATTATCGCTAACTCATTAGATGAGAGCTCACCAGCCTTGCACTCGGTGACAACACCTGGTGAGCCAACTAGCGCCATGGTAATTGGCCTATCCCCAGTTAAGCAGACAAGTAATTTATATCGAAGAGTACTTATGGCACTTCGCTCCTTCCTGCGCCGCTAGTAGGATAAGTAAATGAGTCATCCTGAGATTGAAAAATTAGCTGCTGAGTATGAGGCGGCCACAAATCTGTTTTTAGAGGCGGTAAAAAAGATCAATCTGGCTGATTTAGATAAACCTAAAAAAGATGGCTGGAATGCTAGGCAGGTAATCCACCACTTAGCAGACTCTGAATCCCAATCTTGCGCTCGATTGAAAAGATTAATCGCAGAGCCAGGCTCAATGATTCAAGGCTATGATGAAAATATCTGGGCACAAAACACCACTTTGGGTTACACCGTGCTACCAATTGAAAACTCCTTAGCTTTCTATAAAGCATCTAGGGCAGCAAGCTTTGACATCATTAAGAGATTAGAGGTTGCACAATTATCAAATGCTGGAATCCACACTGAATCTGGTGCTTATGATCTTAAAAAGTGGTTTTCATCCTATATAAATCACCCAAGGGATCACACAAATCAGTTGTTAGCCGATTAATTCAGCCTTAGAGTACTTTCGTTGTGGGTGTTTGCAGATCTCATTATTCATTTTTTCAGCACAATCAGAGCACAATAAATTCAGAGAATTACATGGTGGTTTTGGGCAATCATAAAAACGATTAGCTGGCGAATCACATTTTTCACAGTTAGCAATTAATTTTGATTTCTGACTAAACTCGATCGACATTCGATTATCAAAGGTGAAAAGAGCGCCCTCCCATAAACCATCATCACCAAGCTCTTTACCGTAGGTAAAGATGCCACCCTCAATCTGGTAAACCTCTCTAAATCCACGCGTCTTCATGACAGAGGATAAAACCTCACATCTAATTCCACCGGTGCAGTAGGTAATAATTGGCTTATCTTTTAGATGGTCATACTTGCCACTATTAATCTCATTTACAAAATCTCGAGTTGTCTCTACCTGTGGCACTATCGCATTCTTAAATCGCCCGACCTGAGCCTCAAATGCGTTACGGCCATCGAAAAAGACCACATCATCACCACGTTTTGCCACCAATTCATCAACCTCAGTGGGACTTAAATGTTTACCACCACCGACAACCCCATTTTCATCTACTTTAATCTCATCCGGATGGCCAAAGGCAACTAATTCAGGCTTTATCTTCACACTTAACTTTGGAAAATCATTACCAGTTCCATCAGACCACTTAAATTTAATTTTGGAAAAGCCCTCATATGATCTTGTTTGGCGAACATATTTTTTCAGATCATTCATTTCCCCGCCTAATGTGCCATTAATTCCATGAGGGGAGATAATTATTCGTCCCTTTAGATTTAATGATTGGCAAAGGTTTTTCTGCCAAATCTTTATCGCAGTCGGATCGGACAATGGCGCGAATATATAGTAAAGAATTACCTTGGGAAGAGCCATGCTGGTATTTTACCTAATCGGCTTTAGATCTTAAAAGTTGGCCGCAGTGGCAGCCCCGCTGCAACATATGCTGCATCAATCAACTGCGCCTGGACTAATGCATCCTTCGCATCAGTTTTTACTTCCTTACCTAGATCTACCGCATCGGCAAAGGCAAGTAATTGGTAGGTGTAGGTGGAAATAGATGGCAGGTGTTCAACTCGTTTTTGACCAGCAAGATCAACGATTACACGTGGATCCCAACCTGAGACCACAAAGTTAGGTAGGTGCACACTTCCCTTACTTCCAGTAACTGTAAGTGGTGCAGTCATTGCCTCTGATTCAAAATCACCTTTGGCTAGGGCAGCCACTCCATTTGGATATTTAAGTTGCATATATAACTTGGTATCAATTTTGCCATCGGCAGCATTTGCCTCTGCCTTAACAATTGTTGGCTCACCATCTGTAATAGCCTGACTAATCATTCGCTGGCTATGAAGTGCGTAGCAGCCAACATCCATCATGGAACCACCTGCTAAATCAAATTTCAATCGCAAATCATCTTTATCAGGCATCGGAATAAGCAAGGATGATTCAACCTTTATTACCTCACCAATCTCACCTGATTTAACTATTGCAAGTAATCTTTGAAAAACTGGGTGATAGTAATAATGAAACCCTTCCATAAACACCTTGCCAGATTTACTCACTACAGCTGCTACCTCTTTAGCCTCGGCAGCATTACTTGCTGATGGCTTCTCACTTAATACATGTTTACCAGCAGCTAACGCCTTGATATTCCAAGGTCCATGGCCACCGTTGTGCAGGGCGTTATAGATGACATCAACATTTGGATCATCAATAACCTCTTGATATGAGCCATATGCTTTTTCAATTTGATACTGCTTGGCAAACTCAGCAGCACGTGCTTTATCTCTTGCGCCAACTACTACTAATTGATGACCAGTTGCGTGGGCTGGAAAAATAATCGCAGTAGGTGCAATTCGAGCAGCACCTAAGATTCCAATTCGAAGTGGTTTTCGAGCATCATTCATAACTTTAATCTACCCCCAAACTACTTTTTGTAGTATTTGGCCATAAATTGGGCTTTAAAATTAAAAAATGTGCCATCTTCAATACCTTTTCGCATTTGATCTACTAAGCCAACAATAAAGTGTTGGTTATGAATTGTAGCCAAGGTGGCAGCCACCATCTCTTTGGCTCTAAATAAGTGACACAAATACGCCCGGGTGTAATTACGGCAGGTGTAGCAGGTGCAATCTTTTTCAATTGGGAAGAACTCATTTTTGTGTGGGGCATTTGAGATATTTACTCGCCCATCTTTGGTAAAGACTGAACTTGTTCGAGCTTGCCTTGAAGGTGCTACACAATCAAAGGTATCTGTGCCATTTTCAACGCCAACAAATAAATCATCTGGCTCACCAATTCCCAAAAAGTGTCTTGGCTTTTCTACCGGCAACTCCTCATTAACCCACTTTAAAATATCACCCAGTGTTTGTTTATCTAGCGCCCCACCAATGCCAAAGCCATCAAAGGAAAGGCCATCAACATTCATCATTGCTAAATCTTTAGCAGCCTTACGCCGCAGATCCTCATATTGCGCACCTTGCAGCACACCAAAGAGCGCTTGGTAGGGCTTATCTGCTCG